>CAJXCG010000026.1 GCA_913051715.1 uncultured Rhodobiaceae bacterium | reverse complement strand
AATGGCTTCGGCGGGCGCGGCATCATTGGGGGTGGCATCCGCTGCCGCGTCAGGGTCTGCGGCAGTGCCCGGCGCCTCGCCCGCATTGGCGGACACTTCGAGAAACGGATTTTCAAGCGCTTGATCTTCCAAATAGCTGGCGAGATCCAGATTATTCATCTGCAACATTCGAATGGCTTGCTGCAGTCTCGGCGTCATTACCATTGACTGCTTTTGCTTTAGGCGTATCGACTGACTCAGTTGCATGACACTCTCCCTTTTTCTGTGTTCGGGAGTACTTTGGGCGTGTTTGAAACGACAGCCAAAATAACAATTTGACTGTTGCAAGTGTCAATATAAATTAAAAATTATTCAATACTTTCAACGTATTATATATTTCTAGATTTTGAAAAAAATTTTTCTGTCAAAATTTAGGCAGTGTTTTTGTCCATTTTTTGTGTTTTGGTATAGATATTGAACTTAAATTGATACGTTTCTTTCGAATACTGGTGCCATATGAAAAGGAAATCAAAACAAAAATTAGTGCAAGGGGCTTGCTTTCAATGTATTGTTATAAGATATTTTCTGTTTTCCATTTTCTTGCTGGGACTTATAGCCTTATTTGCTGGGGAAAATAAAAGTTATTTATCTCTATTAAGGGTCGATATTTTAATTGGTGCCATGTTTGGCGTAGGCATATTTGGCGGCATCTTTCGCTTTTGGATCTGGAAGAGGAGTGGGGCTAATTAACCCCATCGCCAAAATCGCGAACTAGTCTGACCGCCAAATTTTGGTCTGGGAAAAACCTCCCGTATTTGTGACCAGTGTAAAAATTAACGGAAAAAAACGGAGCTACACCAAAGTATTTATAATCTCTTTGCTCTCCCGTCCAGTACGGCTCAGCCGACGTATTTGGAAAAATCACTTTATTAATTTTTGGAACTCCACATTCATCACATACCAAAGACTCTAGTTCCAGCAAACTAGGTAATCGCCAACCTCCTCCGAGTTGGTTATTTGCCTGCTCGATGGCTGTAGCAATCTGTTCGTGATTTAGTTTTAATACCGAACCCGTGCAGGTGTTTTTTTGCCAAATCTGCCCGAGACTACACCTTAGCCATTCAATTTTATTTTGATCATCTAAGACAAGCATTTCTTGCGGCCTATATTGGGCCTTAGCCGACATTAAGTTAGTGAGGCTCAACGCTGGTTGAAAACCGCACAGTAGGAATGCAACCCAATATATGACTTTTGTATTTGCCATCACCTATTTCACCGCAAAACAATCTGAGTTTCTAAGATAAATTTTTTCCAACAAAATTTTAAGTCAAATTAAATTACACTGTTGTCTTATAGTTGGTATATTACTTGCAGTTCACTCAGAACTGAAACACAAAGTGTGGTTTTATAATGGATATCGCCTCTATAATTGGCCTCATCGGTGCCATTGGAATGGTTTTCTACGCAATGGCTGCTGGCGGCGGCGGCATAGGCCCCTTTATCGACAACCAATCTGTACTTATTGTCGGTGGGGGAACATTCTTCGCTGTCATGTTTTGCCATCCAATCGGTACCTGGGTCGGCAGTTTTGGTGCTATGTTAAAAGTATTTATGCCGCCGATTAAAAAGAATGAGGCATTAATTGAGCGCATGGTCGAATTGGCCGCCATCGCTCGCAAAGACGGAATGATGGCACTTGAAGGCCAAGAGGTACCTGACAAGTTTTTTTCAAAAGGCATGCAAATGCTTGTTGATGGCGCAGATGAAGCAAAACTTACAGAGCAACTTCGCGCTGAAATAAAAGCAATGAAGGCTCGCCATTTAGCGAAACAGAATGTCGTTAAATCGTATGTTGACCTAGCCCCCGCCATGGGAATGATTGGAACACTAATCGGTCTTGTTCTAATGCTTGGCAACATGGCAGATCCCAAATCGATTGGTCCGGCGATGGCTATCGCGCTTCTGACAACATTGTACGGATCTCTGCTAGCCAACATCGTCTTCCAACCGATGCTTACGAAGCTCGAATATTTCACCGAACATGAGGTTGTCTATCGAGAGATGATACTCGCTGGCCTGCGAAGTATTTCTCGAGGGGAAAGCCCCAGAAACATTCAGGATCAAATGATCGCAAACTTACCGGCGAAAGCCCAAGAAAAAATGTTAGAAGCAGCTTAAGAATTTGACGAAGCCTAGCAGAGGTCGCACCGCATATGTCGAGCACAAGCGAAGATTTGGTCGAAGAAGTAGAGGAGGAGGAAGAAGAGTGTCCTCGGTGTCCTCCAACGGGGCTTCCAGGTTGGTATGGTACATTTGCAGATATGGCCATCCTTCTAATGTGCTTCTTCGTACTAATCTTATCTTTCGCCGAATTTAATGTTCCCAAATTTAAACAGATTACCGGCTCGCTAAACAATGCCTTCGGCATTCAAAGAGAGATTCCTATCGTAGAGCAACCGATGGGAACAACAATTATTTCGATGACTTTCAGTCCCTCACCGGCGCCGTCTGTGACAAATGAAATGACACAGCAGACAACGCAAGTAAACCAACCCGAGCTTGAACTGCAAACGAAGACGAAAGATTCCGACGACGGCGACGGCAAAGCCCAGGAGATTATGGAAGCGCTGGAACAGGCGGTCGCCAAGGGCGATATTCAGGTTGAAACGCTTGGCGAAAAGCTGGTTGTCAATTTTGCCGAACAGGATGTCGATGAACGCCTGCCCGAATTGTTGACCAAAACCTTGGATGCCGTTGAAAAGGCCAAAAATCAAGTTGGCAAATCCGAACAAGAAGTGCTGTTTGGCGGTCTTGAGCAGAAGCTCAAAAAGCTGACGGATGAACTGGAGCGGCTGCAAAAGAAAGAATCGGAAGGCGAAGATGCTAATCAAGGGTCGCCTGAAGAACAAACGCGCCGCGCGCAGATCGCCGAAGACAAGCTCACGGTCGCCCTTAAACAGGAAATAGGTCAGGGTTTGGTCGCTGTCGAGCGTGACGAAGACCGCGTGGTTGTCACTGTGGGCTCTGCCGGCGCATTCCGGTCAGGCTCGGCCAGTTTAACCCCGCAAGCGCGCCAGATTATGCAGCGCATCGGCAAACTTAGCGAAAAAGGTAATAGCCGCATTAATGTGTCGGGTCACACTGATAATGTGCCGCTGATTTTCGGTTCGCAATATCGCGATAATTGGGATCTGGCCGCCGCGCGCGCGTCGAGCGTCGTGCAATCGTTACAAAATGACGGAAGTGTCAACGGCAAACGCATGCAAGCTGTCAGCTTCGGCGACAGTCGTCCGGTTGCTGATAATTCATCACCGGCCGGGCGGGGCAAAAACCGCCGCATCGAAATCGAAATAAATTACTAGTCTGCGCTTTGTTCTTCGGCTTCGGCAGGCGCCGGGGGGCCAACATGGCTGAAACGGAAATTGCAACGCGGGTCAATTTGGCGGCAAATTGTCTGCACTTGCTCGACGGAACGCGCGGCTACGCACAGCCAAAGATTATGTTCGTGGAACAGCCCATAGCTGCGTAAAATGCCCACCTGGCCGCGCCCGAAATACACACATGTCAGCACATAGATAAGCGCGAACAGGAGCGGGTGCACGACGATTGAAAACGCGTAAGCCGCAATGACAGCAAACATCGGCTCCCAGATACGGTTGTGCATTAACCATACAGCCGGAAACACGTACGGCAGCTGGCCCGGCTTGGCCGAGAACACCAAACAATCGCGGGTTGAATTCCGCATCACCTCGTAAGGCTCATAATTATCTATGGCATCGACCTGATATGTCTCAAAGGCTTCGGCAATATCATTTGCCAGCTCTGCCTCGGTAAATTCATAGCTGCCCCCAAGCGGGCCGGCGGTCAGCACGTCAAACAGCACGATGCCCCGGCTCACCGTCACCAGCGCGCGTGCGTCGGCATTATCGAGCGTCAGTGCTTCGACAAGGTCATTTTCATTGCCGTTAAAAATCTGGCCGTTAATCGCCACGATGACATCGCCATTTTTTAGCCTTAAGCCATTGGCGCGCGACAGGCTCCCCAGCCCGTTCAGGCGCAGCAAACTGGCTACCCGCGCAGCGGGCTTATCTGCCTCGACGTCCAGCGTCCGCATGTTGTCAGACACTGAATCGCTCTCATATTCCGGGCTCTGCATGGGCGTATTCTCCGCGTCGCTTACGGGAATTTTATCTGGCGTTGCCCGTTAGCAAGAAGTTTTCGCATAGCTGAATTTTCACGGACCAAAAGGTCTAATTGTTGCGCCAGTTCTTGCTGACGCTTATCCATGTTTGCCAGTTTTTTGTTCACTTCGGCAAGTGTTTTATCGTCCTTATTCCCGCTGTTTGCGGCAAGATTGTTGATCGAACTGGCGGATTTTTTAATTTGCTTGGCAGTTTCCTTCTGCATTGCCGTCAGACGACCCGAAAAGGTTGAAATGGACGAGGCTAGCTTGCCGGTCGCCTTTTGTTGTTCCTCCATCGCGGCCTGCAGGCGCTTTTCAATCGCGTCAAGCGGTGCCTGGCTGCCCGCGCGCAGTGCTTGAATTTCACCCAGCAATTTTTGATTGAGCGCGACCAGATCGTCCTGGTTTTGCAGGGTCAATTCCAGCTTGCCAATCGACTGGTTCATATTGTCGACATTCTCGGCGAAGACGATGACGGCTTCGCGGTTTGTGCCTGACAAAAGCTCAAGCGACGACATTGACCGGAAATGTATGATCAGGGTCAGCGCCAATGCGCCCACCGTGACAACAGCCGCGATAATGGCGATCAAGCCCGACATGCGGTGGATCGAGTTCACCCGGCCCAGCAGTTTTTTGTTTTCTTTTTTTACTTTGTTGTACTCCGCCGTCACGTCGGCGGCCGCATCGGCAGCATCAAGCGCCAGCTTGACGCTTTCTTGCACCATAACCAGATCAGCACTCATGCGAATATCCCCTTGTCCTTTGGCTCTTTCACGGGTTGAGCCGGTTCGCGTTGTTGATAGTTTGCACATTTCGTGCCAGTCGATGAAAACACAACCTGACCGGGCAAATTCGGCGATTTGAAACCGAATTTATTGCACCCCCAAGGCCGCCGCGCGTCATGGGTGACACGCAGAAATCGGCATTGGTAGCAGGTCAATCGAGGGTCGGGACGGGTCATAAATTACGCTCCCTAATGGCGTCGAAAACGCGCGCCAACGGATATCGGCACGCGCCCAGAAAGCACAGAAATCCGCTGAACCAGATACCCGCCGCCCGCCAAGGCTCGCCGGTTTCCAGCGCACCAAAACCACCAAGAAATCCCAACAGCGCCATGCCGACAAACACCAGCGTGCTGATCACATCACCCATTGATCCATGGCTGCGCCGTCTCGCCATCTTCATTACTCCTCAAGCAACTGACCGTTTTCGGCGTATCGCAGGTCGCGCGGTACATCGACGTCTGGGCGTTCTGCAACATCGCCCTGATCAACACGGTAAATATAGGCCAGCACCACGGCAACCGCATTATACAATGCTTCCGAGATTTCCCCACCAATCTCACTTGTGAAGAACAGCGCACGCGCGAGTAACGGGCTTTGGAACACGGTAACCTCGGCCTGTTTCGCACGCTCAATAATTTGCTCGGCCATAACGCCGCGCCCCATCGCCAGCACCGTGGGCGCGCCAGCGCTGCCCACTTCATATTTTAAGGCCACAGCAAAATGGGTCGGGTTGGTGATCACCGCCGTCGCTTCGCTGACCTCTTCAAGGGCTTCGCGCTGCTTGCTTGCATTGGCGGAAGCCTCCATTTGCATGCGGCGAATTTTGGCCTTCACTTCCGGCGACCCTTCAGTCTGCTTGAATTCGTCTTTTTGATCCTGACGGCTCATCCGCATCTGCTTCATAAAGTCAAAGCGCTGCCATGCAAAATCCAGCACGGCGATGATGAATAGACCGATCAGCAAACCGCCGATCAAACTGGGAATTAACGAGGTCATCATATTCAGCGCATTGGCCATGGTTCCATTGGGGAACCAAATGATGCCGGGCATGAAATAAACAATGGTGACAAAGCCAATGCCGAACAAAAACACCACTTTGAGAATTGATTTGCCAAGTTCTACCAACGCCTTCATCGAGAACATGCGCTTGAAACCGGCTATCGGGCTGATGCGCGAGCCTTTGAACGACAAAGCTTTGGGCGCAAAAATAATGCCGCCCACGCCGAATTGCGTGAGGATGGTGACGATCATAATCGGCAGCCCAAATATGATGGTGCCTTGGATCAAAAACCACAGCGCATAATCCATATGCGCGAGAATGAGGGCATCGATATGGGTTTTCGCATCGAGCGTGAACAGTCCACCCCAATGCATGAGCGGCTGATTGCCATAAGCCATTATAGCCAGCCCGGTGATCAGTCCCGCCGCCAAGCTGGTGAAAACAAACATTTCCTTTGAGGTGACGACCTTGCCGTCTTCGCGCGCTTTGTCCAGCTTTCGCTGGGAAGGTTCCTCGGTTTTCTCCTGACTGTCCTGGTTTTCTTCAGCCATAAGCAATCCCCGCAATACTACGTTCAATGCTGTCCACCGCTGCCTCTATGAGGTCGCTAAAGGCGTAGCCCAGAACATCCGTCGATATGTACAAAATAAAAAACACGCCCAGCATCGAAATCGGAAAGCCGAAGGAAAACAGGTTCAGCGTGGGCGCAGACCGTGTGACTACCCCGATGGTGAGATTGATCATCAACAATAAGGTGATAATCGGAAGCATAATCATCGCGGCAGCGAAAAACATCATGCCCGCCGCCTCGATACCCGTCGCAACAAGCACGCTCAGATCGGGTGAATAGGCGATCGGAGAAATTTCATAAGATTTTAAAATGATTGAGATGACCAGCAAATGAGCGTCGAGCGACAAAAACAAAACAATCAGCAGAAGATTTAAAATCTGGCTCACCACGGGTGTCTGCGCGCCCGAGGCCGGATCCATTTGCGCGGCAAAACCAAGACCGGCCGTGGACGCAATTTTTTCGCCCGCAAGCGCGGCAGCCGAGAACCAGATGGTCATGATTAACCCCGCGGCAAGGCCGATGGAGATTTCCTTTACAATAATCATGACACCGGCCGCGGTGCCGATGATCTGGCTGTCGGGAATATCTATATTGGGCACCAAAATGACCGACAGCACCATGGTGAAAAGAATTCGGATCGGCAGCAGCACATAGCGCGCGCCAAAAAACGGCGCGGCGATAAAAAACGCACCAATTCTGAGCGCTGCAACCAGATGCAGCACCAGATATTCCATCATCATATTGATGTCGATGCCCGGCAGTCCGGCGGCATTTTCAACCAATAAGCCTTGCATGGGCCTTGCCTAACCGATGCGCGTAATCTGATCGAAAACAAAGGCGAAGTAATCGGTCAGTTGCAGCATGATGAAGTTCGAAAACAGCGCCAGCGACGCCACAACGATCACCAATTTCGGCACGAAACTGAGCGTCATTTCATTAATCGAGGTCGCCGCCTGAATAATGCCGATGATGAGGCCCACCGCCAACGCAATGGCAAGTATGGGGCCCGCAGCCATGATTATTTGCCAAAAGGCTTGGCGTAAAAAACCGATATTTGCATCAAAATCCATGGGGTTCTCCGTACAGTCCGGCTAGCCGGACGCATAAGTGGCGACGAGTGAGCCGACGGTCATCGACCAGCCATCCACCAAAACAAACAAAAGTAACTTGAAAGGCAGAGCCACCAGCATTGGGCTGAGCATCATCATGCCGAGCGACATCAAAATCGAAGCGATCACCATATCGATAACAAGAAACGGCAGAAACAACAGGAAGCCGATCTGGAAAGCCGATTTAAGTTCGGAGGTGATAAAGGCCGGCAGCACAATCGTCATCGGCACATCGGCATTGCTTTCAAAATCGCCCTGCCCGGCCATTTCCGAAAACATGACGAGATCTTTTTCGCGCGTATTGCGGATCATAAAAGACTTCATAATCGTGCTGCCCGTGGACAGGGCTTCTTCCGCCGCAATCTCTTGGTCGACATACGGATTGACGGCTTCGTCGTAAACAGCCGTTAATGTCGGCGTCATGATGAAAAGCGACAAGAACAAAGCAATCGCGATTAACACTTGATTAGGTGGCGTTTGCTGCGTTCCCATCGCTTGGCGCAAAATCGACAGCACAATTATAATACGGGTAAACGACGTCATGCCCAGCACTAGCGATGGCAGCAGGGAAACCGCGGTCATCAGCGCCAAAATCTGTAGCGAAAGCGAATAGGTCGTGCTGCCATCGGATTGCGTCACCATGTTCAGTGCGGGCAGCCCGACGCCCTCTTGCGCCATTGCACCACCACTAAACGCCAGCGTGAAAACCAACGTGAAGACCAGTCCCGCGGCCATGCGGCAAAGACTTTGCACATGACGCGCGCTCATTTACCCGCTCCGTGTTTGGGGGAGGTGCGTTGCGTCGGCATGAAAGCGTGCAGTGATTTCGGCAGTTCATCGGTGGTTTCACCGGCGGCGCCCGGCGCGCGCGCGCCATGCACGGGCAGCGCAAAAAAGGCCGGCGTGCCGTTTCGGCCCGAAATAATGACATATTCACGGTGGTCGATCTGGATGATGCGGAGGCGCTCTTGCGGGCCCAGCAACAATTCGCTGACAACCTGGGCGCGTCGCGCGGCCGTGAAATGCTGACGCAAGCCCGACCCGTGCCGACGGACGAAATACAACGCCGCCAACAGGCTCGCCAGAAAAACTAAAACGGTAATGATCTGGCCGATCGGCATGGCTTCACTGGTCATCGCTGTCTCCTCTCAGGCAGGTTCATGCCCTACACCCGATAAAGGCAAACATCGTGCCAACCGGCACACATCGTCAGAATAAATTATAAATCTATGTTTTTGTTGTATTTTTTTGTGCGCCACGACATTGTTGACGGGTGGATAAGCCAAAGCGTCAATAGCTTGACGCGCGCTGCCCGTCAAATTGAATCAGATATTTTCAACCCGTTTTTCAGGATCGACAATTTCCGAAAAGCGGATACCGAAGCGCTCGCCCACCATAACCACTTCGCCCTTGGCGATGATGGTGCCGTTGGCAAGAATGTCGAGCGGGTCGCCGGCCAATCGGTCAAGTTCGATCACCGAGCCTTCGTTCAAGCGCAAAAGATCGCGGATCTTCATTTCGGCAGAGCCAACAACGACGGTCAGTTCAACCTGGATATTTTCCAGCACCCGCAAATTTTCAAAACCTGCGCGTTCGCCCTCGCGTGCGGGTTCTGCAGGGGCCGCTGTTTCCGGCGTCGCAGCCATGTTTTCGGCATCATCCGGTGTTTGCATTTCGTCAGTTTCAGACATTTCAACTCTCCGTCCTTATTCGGATTTCGTTTCCGCTCGTTTCATCAAATTTATTGCCGATTGACCGGCAACTTCACCCAATTCACCCAGATAAAAGGGCTGTCCTTCCAGACAAATCTCCACCGCCTCATTCAGCTGGATCGGGATGACATCGCCCGGTTTCATGAAGATAAGCTGGGTCATGGTGACACTGGGCTCAGCGAGGCGCGCTTCAAGGCCAAGCGGCACATTCAGCACAGCGCGCTCCAACCGCTCACGCCAGCCAAGATCGGTTTCGGAAGAATCCGTCTGCGTACGCGAGCGAAGCTGCGACGCAATGGGGCGCAATGTTTGCAACGGATAGACAATATCGAAATTCACCGGATCGAGATCCGGCAGTTGCACAACAAATGAGCACACAATCACCAGATCCGAACCGTCGACAAAAGACGCAAATTGCGGATTTACCTCACGGCCCTGCTCGACCAACGTAACCGGCATCAGGTCGCGCCACGAGGTTTGCAGTACCGAGCCAAGCCCGGATGAGACCAGTTCAATCACCCGCGTTTCCGTGTCGGTAAACTCTGTCCGCTTGGATGAGGGAGGTTCGGCCGGCCCGCCATAATAGGAATTTGTCATGGTGGAAATAAAATTGGGGTCCAACACCAGCATCAGGGTGCCGCGCAATTCTTCCATCCGCAGGGTCGTCAGGCTCATAAAGCCTTCCAACCCGCTGCAATATTCGTCAAACGTCTTGACCTCAGGAGGAAACGACGAAATGCGCGGTTGCAGCCGCAGCATGGGCAAGAAAATCGAGCGCGAATTGCGGGCGAAACGCTCATTGATCATACGCAGCGCATAATAATCGCCAAGGACTGAAAGGTCGTCCGAGCCCAGCGTGAACGGACGCACATTATCGGAATCCGAAAGATCGGCAGCCGACGATTGCACGCTCGTCTCGGAATTCAACCCCTCAATAAGGGCGTTGACTTCATCGCTGGAAAGTTTGCGGGAGGACACTTTTGAAACCTGCTTTTACTGAATGACAAAATTGGAAAAATGAACGCCTTCGATCCCGCCAAAGCCTTCCAACTGCTCGAGCTTGGCGTTGATGGCGTCACGAATGGCGATGGCCAGGTTCGTGCGTCCCTGCACACCGTCAATAGCGTCTTCGCTGAACGCACTCATCGCGGTCAGGATTTCCGAGCGCAGCGCAAGCTGGTGGGCATCCACATTCGCCATAACCGTATCATCATATTGCGTCGACACGGCGATGCCGAGCTGGATAAATTTGCGCGATCCGCGCAAATTTGTCGTCAGATTGCCCGGAAACTCGTAATACGTCGTCAGAAAAACGGTGTCGCCCGGTGCCATGCGCGGCATTTTCTTCGGCACAGCCCCCTCTTCGCCCTCTGCGCCCTCTGCGCCTTCTTCGGCAAGCTCGTCTTCCGGCTCCGAACCTTCGGCTTGCTGCGCCTGCGGGCTGCTGCGTTCGATGATTTGCTCCACCTCGGCGGACGGGTTGCTGGGTGTGCCGCCAAAGATCATATAGCCGATCCCCAGCCCCAAACTCACCAGCACAACACCGCCAAGGACGCTGCCCAAAATCAGTAGCAATGTGCGTCTGCCGGATCCTTGATTGTCTTCATCAGCCATCTCAATACCTCACGAAATATTCTGACTTTCCAAAATTACTAAGCTGTTACATTAATGCCGTCATCGTCAGCCGTCGCAGCTGAGATTTCGTCAAAGCTTTCAATGTCATCTTCATTTTCGCCCAAAGCCCCGCGGCTTGGAGATTTGTCTCCCTGCGGCGCCTGATCATTTTGTTGCCCAGGCTGGCCGGATGTCGACGTCGCAAAGCTCGCAACGCGCAAATCGCGTGCTTCGAGCATCTGCATGAGCTGGCTTTCTGCATCGCTAAGCATGGCGGCGGCCATGGCCGTGTCGGTTTTGATTGCGAGGTTCAACTGGCCGTCAAGCATGGACATCGAAACCCGCAAGCGGCCCAGAGATTTCGGGGTCAGCATAAAATCAATTTCCTTGCCGCCGCCGGAGATGCGTTGTTCCAGCGCTTGGGCCAGTTTTTCGTTCCAGTCTTTGGTCAACATATCCAGATGCATCACCGTGCTGCGCGCGCCCGCGACCTGGGTCTGCGTGCCGGGAGCACCGCCTGCGCCATTTTCGCGCCCGCCTGCGAAACCATTTTCCGATGACATGGCGCCGCCATCGCTCAACGCCGACGTCGAAGCCGAATTTCGTGCTGTTTCAATAGTTTGGGCGTCACTTTTGGCGCGCATTTGGGCTGCCAGCAAGCCGTTTGTCGTATATGTGTCAGCCTCAGCGCCAGCCCCGCCACCCGCAGCGATACCCTGCGCATTGACCTGAACCGCGGCGGCATCAGGGGCTTTAACGCCGCGCAGATGCAGCCCATAATCTGTTGCATTAGTATTTTTGCCGGCACCGGGTTTGGCGTTTTGCATGGGCGCGTCGGTTTCACCAACACCGCCATTTTTGGGCAGTTGCAGCTTGCCGGAAGCCGGACGCGGTGTGGTTTTGTCGAACCATTCGGTGACCAGCTGGCCCGTTGTGCCAGCTTCGCCATTGCGTGACAGTGCCGCGCCCGTAAGATTCGGCTTTAGAGATTTCACCGCTTGCGACATGGTTTGCCCGGGCATCGCAGCCCCGTCTCCGGTCCTGATGCCGCTCCTGTCGCCAGCGGCAATCGCCACAGCGCGCAGTGCCAGAATGTCAGCCTTCTTCGAGATTTGAGCAGATTTTTTCGGATCGGTACCCGCCGCATTTGCCTCGGCCCGCAACTGCGTTTCAGCCATTGCCAGCAACGCTTGAGCAGCGGCCAGCGGCGAGGCTTCGCTGTCGCCGGCAAGCGTTTCACCATCGCGCATCGTCTCGGAGGATTCCAAGGACACCCCGCCCATCACGGCCGCGATCATCTCGGCGTCCAGAAAATTCTCGAAGTCGCCCAGCGACAAAAAGGCAAACGGATCCTTTGATGCACTCGCGTCAGCATCCCCGATCAAAGTCGGTGTTTGCGTTTTTGGCCCGATTTCCGTCATTGCCTGACCTACCCAGCTACATTACATACATCCGATTTTTACTATGCAAAATCAGTGCCAGACTGCGCGACGGCTAACGTATCACGCCGCGCTTGTTACGCAAAGGTAACTCAGATTCCCGCTTTTGCTCGGCTTTTTCAAGGCGCTTTCGTTTATGATCTTTCGCCGCCTCGTGGGCGCGGCTCTCTTTGCGGCGCGCTTTCGCCAGCTCAGTATTGGCATCGTGAATTTCAGTGCGCAAAAACTGGCCGCGGTTTTCAAGCGTTTTAAGCTGCTCCAGAACATTTGTGCGATACCAGCTATCGGCGCGTAGGCTGGCAACACTTTGCTCGCCCGTGCGCGTCATAATATCTTTCAAAATATCGTCGAGTTGCTCGCACAGGCTCTCGGTTTTTTGCAATTCCTCGCGCAAAACTGCCAGGCTGCGCGATTTCCGCATGACATCGAGGCGCTGCTTGAGCGCGACTTTCTCAAAAATTTTCTCACGAGGCGGGGCCATAATTTACGTTTGATTGCCGCCCAGCAGGGCCAAAAGGGCTTGTCGGCTGCTCTCGAAGTCGGCTTTCTGCTCGGCTGGCTGCATAATATAGTCAACGAGTTGCGGCCACATTTGCAAGGCCACATCCAGGTCGCCATCTTGTCCTTGGACATAGCCGCCCATCATGACGAGATCACGATTTTCCAGATAAAGCGACACGAGACGCCGGAACTGGCGAACCGCGGCTGTGTGGGTGTCACTGGAAATATCTGCCGCCACGCGACTGATCGAGGCAGGTAGATCAACGGCCGGATAAATGCCCAGCTGGGCCTGTTCGCGCGACAACACAATATGTCCATCCAAAATCGCCCGCGCAGCGTCAACCACCGGATCGTTTGTGTCATCGCCATCGGCCAGCACAGTGTAAAACGACGTGATTGAACCGACACCCGATACGCCGGTGCCCGAGCGTTCAACCAGACGCGGTATCATGGAAATGACCGATGGCGGATAGCCCTTGGAGGTAGGTTGTTCGCCCAGCGCTAGGCCGATTTCGCGGCGGGCATGTGCCACGCGCGTCAGCGAATCCATGATCAGCAGAACATTTTTACCCTTATCGCGGAAATATTCGGCAATCGACGTAGCCCGCTCAGCCCCGCGAATACGCAAAAGCGGCGAACGGTCGGCGGGCACAGCAACAATAACGGTTTTGGCGCGCGCATCGGGCGTCATTACCATTTCAACAAAATTACCGACCTCGCGCCCGCGCTCGCCGATCAAACCAACCACCACAATATCGGCCTCGGTGAAACGGCTCATCATGCTCAGCAAAACGGATTTGCCGACACCCGAACCAGCAATAATGCCCAATCTTTGGCCGCGCCCCACCGTGAGGCAGCTATTGATGATCCGCACGCCAACATCCAGCGGCGTCGCCACCGGGTCGCGCGCCAACGGGTTGACCTCCTTGCCGCTAAGCGGCCAGTGGTCAGCCATAGGCGATAGGGGTCGATTATCCAACGGACGCCCTAGGGCATCGATAACGCGGCCCAACACTTCGGGGCCAACCTGAATATCCCTGCCCTCGTCGCGCAAGCTCACCCGCGCGCCCAAACGCACGCGCGCATTAATGTCATAAAGCGACATCAGATTTTGGCCGCTATCAAAGCCGATAATTTCAGCCAGCGCGGGCGGGCCGGCATCGGTTTCAATCGCGCAGACCGCGCCGACGCTCACGGGAAATCCATCGCATGCCAGCAAGTGTCCATCATGACGGGTCACGCACCCCGACAATTCGACCGGGCGCGCAAGGTGCAATGCGTTAAGGCGTCTGCCCAGCGAGGCGTTCAGCGCTGTCATTGCGTGTCCTCATCTGTATCGGGACCCGCATCTGTGGCGGGGGCTTCATCCAGCAAATTCCGCATGTGACGCTCGACTTCATCAAGCTCAGCCGCCGCGTTATTTTCGTCCATGTCAACATCAGCGCGCCGGGTGAGCCGGTCTTCGGCTTCGACCGAACCGACGCTGAGGCGAATATCGCCGGGCTTAAGCGTGTCATCTGCCTTGAACCCGATATGGATAAAGCTGTCGCGGCTTTCCAAGAGCGGCTGAACCACAGCCAGATCTGCCGTGTTCAGATATAAAGTGCCCGAACCAGCTTCCTTCGAGACGCGCTGGACAAGGTGTTCAATGGTCTGGGCAAATGGCTGCGGCATTTCTTTGATCGCATAGCCCGCGCGCAAGCTCGCCAGACGCATCACAGTTTCCTCGATATGACGACCCAGCTCTTCAACATCTATCGCTTCGTGCCCGATCAGGCTGGTGACAAGGTTTTCCAGACGCAGACACCCATCTTCCAAGCGCTGACGCGCCTGAGTGTCGCCCTCCGAAAGCCCGCGCGCGTAAGCCTCGTCGATACGGTCTTGAACCTCGGCATCGGTCGGGATAGCAGCTTGCGCGACCGGGGTCGGCTCAAAAGCCGGCGATGAGCCCCCTGCTGCTGGCTCGATTTCGGCCTGTGGTTCAGCTTGTAGTTCGGCCTGTAGTTCGGTTTGTGGTTCAGCTTGTAGGGCATCGCTCCCGACAGGCAGGCCACCCGGTTGCGTGTCGGCGGCGGCGGCAATGTCTTCCGGCGCGGGCTGGTGCATATCGGGTGCGACGGGCTCGCTTTGAGGCGTTTCATCTGCGCCCTGAGGCAAGCCTTGGCCCGCTTCCCCCAAAGTCGGCTCAGCCGCCTGTTCCACCATGACAGGGGCGTCGGCCAGCTGCGCCAGTTCAGCAATCGGTCGTTTTACAAAATTTTTATCCTTGAGCGCTTGTCGCCTTTCGGTTGGCACGTATACGGTTTCGCGCGAGAGCTGAAGTACGCTTTCGATTTCGTTGCGCGCAAGCGGTCGGGGATCGTGAATATGCGTATCGTCCATTATATCACCAAATCACCCATGCCCAAGCGCCTAATTGAATCAGACATAATCATCGCCGCCCCGCCCGGCCAGAACAATCGCCCCTTCATCCGACAAGCGTCGCGCAACATTAATAATTGCTTTTTGGGCATCCTGCACTTCCGTTAGACGCACCGGACCAAGCGCTTCCATTTCGTCCATAATATTGGCCGCCGCGCGGCTGGACATGCACGAAAACAGCTTATCGCGCAGCGCATCATCGGCGCCCTTCAGCGCTACAACAATGTCTTCCGTCTCGACGCTGCGTAATAAGGTTTGCAACGAGCGGTCGTCGGATCCCATCAGGTTTTCGAACAGGAACATATTTTCCTGAATCGCCTGCATCAGATCCTTGTCGTCCTTACCCAGCGTTTTCATGATCCGTTGTTCGGTGTCTTGCTGGGTGAAGTTCATCAGCGCAGCCGCGGCTTTGACACCGCCGACTTGCGAGGCCCGCAAGCTCGTATTGGCGGCAAATTTTTGCTTCATCACAACTTCCAGCTCGCGCAGTGCATCGGGCTGCACGGTTTCCAGCGTGGCAACACGGCGAATGACATCAGCTTGCAAATCGGCCGGTAGCATGTTCATCACATCGGCCCCGACCGACGGGTCGAGGTAAGAAATAATCAGGGAGATAATCTGCGGGTGCTCGTCCATCACCATTTCGGCGATCGCGCGCGCGTCCATCCAGTCGAGAATTTCGATCGGGCGATCGCTGCTTACCGGCGTGATGCGGCCCAGAACGGATTGAGCTTTGTCATTGCCCAGTGCTTTGGTCATGACGTTTCTGATATATCCATCCGATCCCAAACCCAGACTGGTTTGTTCCTTGATGATCGCCAAAAACTCATCGAGCACGCGGTTGACAGTGTCTTGATCCAGACCTTGCACCGAGTACATGGCGCTGCCGAGATGCTGAACTTCTTTTGGCGAAAGGTTACGGATGATTTCCGACGCTTCGTCCTCACCCAATAGCATCATCAAGATGGCAGATTTCTGGGTGCCCGTCAGCGCTTCGAAAGCATCCTTTGGTTCGCCGTCGTCTGTTGCCTGTGTATCAGCCATGATTTTGCTCCTTAAACGCTCACTCTTCGCCACTTACTCGGAAGATACTTCTGACCGCATCATGGCCCTGAAGACATTCGACACACGGCCAGATTCCTCGCCAACGATCAGTCGGATCACCGCGACTTTATCGTCATAAGTATTGGCCGTATCGAGCAGATCGGTCGAAATGCTCTGTTTCTTCGGCCGCAATTTGGCTTTGATATCTTCCAGTGACTCACCTTCACTCACTTCCACGGACTCGCTCTCATCTTCCTGTTCGCCGACAACCACCAAGCCCGGCTCCCCGGCGCTTACCGGCACCAGAATACGGTTCAGCAGCGGACGGATGACGCCAAGCGCAACAATCGCAAGGATCAAAATGGTAGAGATTTGCTGGGACACTTCGTTGAACCAGGGCTGCTCATACCACTCAACCCGCTCGCCCTCGACCGCCGCCACAAAAGGTGCGCTCGACACGGTCAGATTATCGCCGCGTTCATCGTCAATGCCAATAGCATTTCGAACCAGTTCACGAATTTCATCCAGCTTTTCTTGGCCCAAGGGCTGTGATTCCATAAGTCCGGTTTCCGGATTAAGGGTTTCTGTGTCGCGGACCAAAACAGAAGCAAACACGCGCGCGATTTGATTGGAGGGGTTCTGCGTTGTCGAGATAACGCGGCTCACTTCGTAATTGCGAACCTCATTGGTCGACTTTGAGCGCGTTGATGGGCCACCGCCCTCTTCCTCTTGCTGCTCGTTAATTTGCGCTAATTCGGCTTCCGCAGGCGGCGTGTTGGCCACAGCACCTGGTATGCCGCGCGCGCGACGCTCCGTGGTTTCGTCAGATGAAAGCTGCTCGCTTCGCAGCGCATTGCCTTGGGGATCAACTTTTTCTTCCGTCAATTCGCTGCGGGTAAAGTCAATATCGAGATTGACTTGTGCATTAACATTGCCCGCCCCGACAATGGGTGTGACGAGCGACACAATGCGCGTGCGGTAAATATTTTCCAACCGCATGCGGTATTCAAGTTGATCATCACTTAACCGGCCTGCCATATCAGCGCTACCTTGCGACAAAAGTGTGCCGTTTTGATCAATGATTGTAACATTTTGCTTTGGCATGCCTGGCACAGATGACGACACCAAGTGCACGATAGCATCGACTTGCTGGCTCCCAAGCACCCGACCATTTGCCATCTGCACCATGACTGACGCGGTCGGTTCGGGATTGTTGCGCACAAAAACCGATTTTTCGGGGATCGCCAAATGCACTCGTGTCGAGACAATGGCGTCGATCTCGCTGACCGAGCGCGCCAGCTCAATCTCTTGGGAATGTTTGAGACGCATGTTTTCCACCGACCGACTGGTGCCCATCGGCATATCGTCGAGCTGTTTATAGCCATCGGGCATGGACGCAGGCAGACCTTGCGCCGCCAGCAAAATGCGCGAGCGATGGAAATCATTCGTCGGCACCATCACTTCACCCGAACTAGGATCTAGCGCAACATCGACACTGGCGTTTTTGAGCGCATCGACAATGCGCGCTTTTTCATTCTCCGGTAAAGACGCATAGAGCGTTGTTCGCTCGGGCTGTTGAAGAAACAGATAGGCAATCAAGCCGAAAAAAACCACAAGCGCAGCGGCCGCGGTCGGAATCGACCGTTGTACGCTGGGTTCGGCGAAAAATCGACGCACGGTAGAAACCATGTTTCGGGTTCCGGTCTCAGCGGTCACAACCGCGTTTTCGCCGCCTCTTACATCTACTGCTTCAGACATTTCATTTTCCTATCGCTAAAATTCTCTTTTCCAAGCGGTCGCAATGGCATCAGACCGGCATGTTCATAATATCTTTGTAGGCACTCAGCATTTTGTTGCGGACATTCAAAACCATTTGGAAGCCCAGCGACGAAACCTGCTGCGAAACCATTACTTTCGACAGGTCTTGTACCTCGCCCATTTCATAAGCGCGCGTCAGCGCCGCACTGGTGTTTTGAGCATCGGCAACCTCGCGCACCGCGCCACCCATGCGCTCGCTAAAACTCGGCCCTTCGGTTTCCTTGCCCAAAGCTTGTGCGGCATTGTCCAGCACTTGCTGGCGCATCGAGATTGTTTGGGTGGTTGTCGGTTTTATCGTGCTCATCGTCTGCTCCTCAGGAACCGGCTTGTTGACGTTTCAGATTGGTTTGGTGTGTGGCGGCCATGTTGTGTCTACCTAGATCGGTAACGATGTCGGCGGCGTTTATGACATTGCCCTCGCACAGAACAAGCGCGCGCTGGAGGACATTTTCCAGTTCTCGTACATTGCCGGGCCAATCATAGTTTGTGAGCACCTTCAAGGCTTCGCGCGACAGCCACGGCACTTGGTCTTTGTTTTCGCAATGGCGTTTCAAAAGCACCGTGGTGATGGGAATAATGTCGGCAGGGCGCGCCGACAGGTTCAGCGTTGTCAGCGGAAAGACATTCAGACGGTAATAGAGGTCTTCGCGGAATTTACCGCCACGAATTTCATCCATCATGTTGCGGTTCGAGGTCGCCAGCACGCGCACATCAACTTGGATATCTTGATGCGCGCCAATTGGCGTGACTGCTTTTTCCTGCAACACCCGAAGCAGTTTCGCTTGCAGCGACATCGGCATTTCCGAAATCTCGTCGAGCAGCAGCGTGCCGCCATCGGCGGCCCGGAAAATGCCCTTATTGGCCGATGACGCCCCGGTAAAGGCGCCTTTTTCATG
>CAJXCG010000025.1 GCA_913051715.1 uncultured Rhodobiaceae bacterium | reverse complement strand
TTAATTGTATAAGACGGAGAATCCCTCCCTCTCCGCCATCAGCCTAGAGAATGGCTGCTTCATAAAGTGAATCCGCCGGCCCCGGATGTGCGGGAACCGGCGTTCTTTATGTTTGCGCACAAAGGACTTAAGCGTCTTGTTTTGGCCCCCAGAGCGGCAGCAAAATGATCGCCAAAACAGCGGCCATTAAGACGTACTGTATCGGATCAGTCTGTAATAAAGTAAATTCCGGCGGGGCGGTGCTGGCGCCGATAGTGGCGACGAAATCCATGCTGCTTTGTGAGACGTCGCCGCCACTGGCTTTTAGTGAGGCAAGGCGGTGGCCCGCAAGTGCCGTATTATAGTCTAGGAATGCCCCCACAACATTGAAGTAATAAACCACGCAGATACCAAAAACCGAAGCGATGGCTTTCATCACTATATTGTCTGGTGAGCGCTGGTTGACCACCGACGACACACGAAATGCCACCCAAATGGTGAAGGCCAAACCGATGAAATAAAGGCCGGTTGCTTGGTTCGAAACAGCCTGCAGGTTCAGGATTTCAAGTTCAGTCATAATTACTCCTCCAATTTTAAATAAAGCTCCTTAATGTTACATGCGCTTCAATGTTTCTGTCATTAAGTTTATCTGAATTTTTGCCTTCTGATATGATGGAGATCAGTTTGTAGCTTAGGCACGGACTCACCCCCCATCGTGATAGACTAGTGACAAACTATTTCTCTGAGGACGGAACACTCATTGCCATATCCAGCCAATCGGGACTTTTGCTGGGCACCCCGAACCCGTAAAGCGCATGCAACTTATTGACAAAATCTTAAGCACTGCCCATACAGAAGCCGAGATTGGTGCCAAAAACGGGAAGAAAGCAGTGACCCTCACCCATTTACAGCGACTGGAAGCCGAAAGCATCCACATCATGCGCGAAGTGGTTGCCGAGGCCGAAAATCCGGTCATGCTTTACAGCATTGGCAAAGACAGCGCGGCCTTGTTGCACGTTGCGAAAAAGGCATTTTACCCAGCATCGCCGCCGTTTCCGCTGCTACATGTCGACACGACATGGAAGTTCAAGGACATGTATGCGCTGCGCGAAAATGCAGCAAAAGACGCCGGCATGCAGCTTATCGTGCACAAAAATCCCGACGCTGAGTCCCAAGGCATTAACCCGTTCGATCACGGTGCCCTGCACACCGATATGTGGAAGACCGAAGGCTTGAAGCAAGCTTTGGACGGGCACGGCTTTGATGCCGCCTTTGGCGGCGCACGCCGCGACGAAGAAAAGAGCCGCGCCAAGGAGCGCGTGTTTTCCTTTCGCACGGCCAGCCACCGCTGGGAGCCCAAAAACCAACGCCCCGAATTATGGAATCTCTATAATGCCCGCAAAGCCCAGGGCGAAAGCATTCGCGTGTTTCCTATGAGCAATTGGACAGAACTCGACATTTGGCAATATATCCATCTGGAAAATATCGAAATTGTGCCGCTATATTTTGCCGCCTCGCGCCCCACGGTTGAGCGCGACGGGCTGCTTTTAATGGTGGATGATGAGCGCTTTCGCCTTAACGCGGGCGAAACACCCGAAATGCGCTCCATTCGTTTCCGCACGCTGGGCTGCTATCCGCTGACCGGTGCCGTTGAAAGCACCGCCACCACCTTGCCGGAAGTCATTCAGGAAATGTTGTTGACGACGACGTCCGAGCGTCAGGGCCGCGCCATCGACCACGACACGGCGGCCAGCATGGAAAAGAAAAAGCAAGAAGGTTATTTCTGATGGCCGGTGGCGACACTGTTTACCAAACCGATGCGCTGATCGGCCAAGACATCGACGCCTATCTCGAGCAGCATCAGCACAAAACCATGCTGCGGTTTATCACCTGCGGCTCGGTCGATGACGGCAAGTCCACGCTCATCGGGCGCTTGCTCTATGACAGCAAAATGATTTTCGAAGACCAGCTGGCAAGCCTTAAAGCCGACAGCCGTAAAATGGGCACGCAAGGCGAAAACATTGATTTTGCCCTGCTGGTTGACGGGCTAGCCGCCGAACGCGAACAGGGCATCACAATCGATGTCGCTTATCGGTTTTTTGCCACCGAAAAACGCAAATTCATTGTCGCCGACACGCCCGGGCATGAGCAATATACCCGCAATATGGTCACCGGCGCATCGACGGCAGACCTCGCCGTTATTTTGGTCGATGCGCGCCAAGGTGTTTTGACGCAAACCCGTCGCCACAGCTATCTGGTGCATTTGCTGGGCATAAAACGTATCGTATTGGCAGTGAACAAAATGGATCTGGTGAATTACGACCAGGCTGTGTTCGACCAAATAGTGGCCGACTACGAAGCATTTGCCACCAAAATCGGCATTGAGGACTTTACGCCAATTCCCATTTCGGGGTTGGCCGGCGACAATATTGCCAGCAAATCCACCGCCACGGGCTGGTATGACGGCGCCACATTGATTGAGCATTTGGAGACGGTAGAGGTCGCCACAAATGCAGCAGTTGACAGGCCCTTTCGCATGCCCGTGCAATGGGTCAACCGACCCAATTTGGACTTTCGCGGCTTTAGCGGCCTGATAAGTTCGGGCAAAATCTGCACGGGCGACGCCGTCCGCATTGTCCCGTCAGGGCGCAACACCACAATCAAAGAAATCGTAACGCAGGACGGCGCCCTTTCAGAGGCCGTTGCCGGGCAATCGGTGACGCTCACCTTCGACGATGAAATTGACTGTTCGCGCGGCGATGTCATCGCCTTGGCCGACAACCCACCCGCCATTGCCGACCGATTTGAGGCCACGCTGGTTTGGATGTCGGAAGACGCGCTGATCCCGCGCCGTGCTTATTGGCTAAAAATCGGCACTCAAACCGTCAGCGCATCGGTTCAGCCGCCGAAATACCAAATCGGCATCATCACGCTGGAACATCTGGCGGCAAAAACGCTCGATCTCAACGCCATTGGCGTGTGCACATTTTCAACCGACAAGCCCATTGTTTTTGAGCCTTATGGCGACAGCAAAACGCTTGGCGGTTTTGTGTTGATCGACAAAATGTCCAATAATACCGTCGCTGCGGGCATGATCAATTTCAGCTTGCGACGCGCGCATAATATTCACTGGCAAGCAGCCGATGTCGACCGCGATGCCCATGCTGCGCTCAAAAACCAGACGCCCAAAGTTCTCTGGTTCACCGGGCTTTCAGGGTCGGGCAAATCGACCATTGCCAATGAAGTTGAAAAACGCTTGCACGCCATGGGCAAGCATTCGTTTTTGCTTGATGGCGATAATGTGCGCCACGGCCTCAACAAAGATCTGGGCTTTACCGATACCGACCGCATTGAAAATATCCGGCGCATTGGCGAAGTTGCCAAGCTGATGACCGATGCCGGATTGATCGTTCTTACGGCCTTTATTTCGCCGTTCCGCAGCGAGCGCCAAATGGTGCGCGAGATGATGCCAGATGGCGAGTTCATCGAAATTTATATTGAAACCCCGCTCGATGTCGCCGAAGCGCGCGATGTGAAGGGCTTGTATAAAAAAGCCCGCGCGGGCACGCTGAAAAATTTCACCGGCATTGACAGTCCTTACGAAGCGCCCGAAGCGCCCGAAATTCGCATCGACACCACCACCCAGCCAGCCGATGAAGCCGCCGACAAAATCGTCAGCACAATTTTCGAAGTCTAACGCTTTTCGTTGCCGGGCCTTTAGGGTCTGCAAAGGCTGGAAAGGCGTGCATCGATATGGCAGATTATGACAAACTGTGGCGTAGGAGGACTATCATGTCGGCACAATCAAACGGAAAAGTGTGCATTATCGGCGCGGGTTGTTCGGGTTTTACGACGGCCAAACGCTTCAAGGATTTCGGCATTGCCTATGACCAGTTTGAGGCGTCCGACAATATTGGCGGCAACTGGTATCACAAAAATCCCAACGGCATGTCGGCGTGCTACCAGTCATTGCATATCGACACCTCCAAGCATCGTCTGGCATTTGAGCAGTATCCCGTGCCGGATAATTGGCCGGATTTTCCCCATCACAGCGAGATACTTGCCTATTTCAATGACTATGTTGACCATTTTGATCTGCGGCGGCACATCACCTTTAACACATGGGTGGAAGACGCGCGCCGCGATGACGAAAATCAATGGCACGTGACGCTATCAAGCGGCGAAACGCGGGTCTATGACGCGCTGGTGGTCGCCAATGGTCATCACTGGGATAGCAAAATCCCGACCGAATATGGCGACCGCTTCGATGGCCTCCAAATGCACAGCCACAGTTATGACAGCCCGTTCGAGCCTCATGATTTGCGCGGTAAAAATATTCTCGTCGTCGGCGTCGGCAATTCGGCCATGGATATCGCTTCGGAAGTCGCACAACGCCCCATCGCGGCAAAGTGTTTTGTGTCGGCGCGGCGGGGCGTCTGGGTTTTGCCCAAATATCTAAACGGCGAGCCGGCCGACAAAGTGATCATGCCGGCTTGGGTACCGTCCGGTATTGCGCGCTGGCTCGGCCAGCGGGTCATATCGCGCGCCATTGGCAATATGGAAAATTATGGCCTGCCCCGCCCCGACCATAAAGTGCTGACCGCACACCCCTCGGTTTCCGGCGAGTTTCTAACCCGCTTGGGATGCGGTGACATTGCAGTGAAGCCAGGGCTCGAACGGCTGGACGGCGACGGCGTGATTTTTACCGACGGTTCACGTGAAAAAATCGACGTTATCATCTGGGCGACCGGCTACCGCATCAGCTTTCCGTTTCTCAAGCAAAACGCGCTGGCTGTCGACAATAATCGGTTTCCGTTATATCGGCGCATGGTCAAGCCGGGCTGGGAAAATCTGTTTTTCATGGGGCTTGCCCAGCCTCTACCGACACTGGTCAATCTGGCCGAACAACAGTCAAAATTTGTTGCGGCCGTGATTTCGGGTCAGCACAAATTGCCCGACAGTGACAAAATGCAGGCGCGCATAATTGCGGATGAGAAAAAATACCTCGGTCACTATTATGACAGCGAGCGCCACACTATTCAGGTCGACTTCAACCATTATGTGCGCGACTTGAAAAAAGAGTTGGGCGCGGCTTGGCATGCCTAGCGCGCGCCAAACTGCCGAAAACAATAGCGATTTGTCATAACCCCAAGTTTTTTGGGGCTTTGTTTGGTCGGCGTTGCGATAGGCTTTTTTACACGGTGTTTTCGTTGTGGAGTAGCTTATGCATATCCGTACCAAACTTCTTGGCATGATGTTCTTTGCAGCTTTCGCCAGTGCTGCACTCATCTTTGGCTTGTTTTACTTTCTGCAAAGGGAAACCAACAATGCCGCCGGAGAAAACCTGCGGGAAATTTACTCTCAATCTTGGTACAATCTATACACTGACTCGTTGCTTGATCTTGCCGACTTGATGGTTGAGGTGACCTCGTACACAAGCGTTTTAGATATCGATGGAAAATACACAGAATTTGCTGAAACAGAATTTGCTGAATTTTTAACGCCGCATCTAGAGAGCGGTTCCATCTCTTTTGCTTCCGTCTTCAGCGGGGCGTCTTTGGTGCCCAAATTCTGCCAATCGTCCGGCTATGAACTAGAAGACCCGTGCGATGTGCACTACATAACTCAGGCGCGCGAACTTGGTCGGTATTTATCCGATGAGGACATCGCCTTGGCCTACGACAATTTTTATATTTTCCATGGCTATGATGGCTTGCCTGATTTCTTTTCCCAGCTTAACCGAGGCGATCTATTTTCCGGATTATTTATCAAAGTAAACGAACTGCGCGATGGCGAGGATAATGAGGGCTACAGCTATTATCAGGTCGCGGTCATTCCTATCTATCTTGCCAATGAGCCGGTCTCATTTGTTTTGTTAGGACGCTCGATCGCAAGCATTGTCGAGGCTATGGAACTTGCCATCGCCGCCGACGTGGAGCTTTTCGATCCAGAACCTTACGAGTATGTGACTGTCGAACGTCTAAAAAGCGATGAATTGGATGTCTATGAAACCATAAAACCATTTCTTGACGACAAGGAAGCTTATCGGGTTATTGATGAGCAGCGCGGTTTGGATATGACCGCCATAAAGCTCATTCCCAAAATTGATTTTAATATTTTGGGCGAGGTGTTTAATGAGGTCAGCTATAGGGGAGAAACCCCCTATCGACTGATTGTCGAACGCAATATCTCAGCCACCCTCGCGCGCCAGTCCGAGATTACCAGCGCCTTTTTGCCCTTGGGCGTCGGCATT
Source organism: uncultured Rhodobiaceae bacterium (assembly GCA_913051715.1). Classification (GTDB taxonomy): domain Bacteria; phylum Pseudomonadota; class Alphaproteobacteria; order RS24; family RS24; genus UBA7378. The sequence goes on along the minus strand of CAJXCG010000025.1, from coordinate 14,296 downwards.
ATGGGGCTGCTGCTAATTCTGCTGGGCTATGTGCAACGCCAATCGTTCCGACCGCTGAAAGAAGCGGTTGAGGTTTTGAACCGCATGGCACAAGGCGAACGCAATGTTGAAATGCCACAACAAAGCGGGCTTTTGTCGAGTGACACGGACGAGGTGGGTCAGCTAATCAATGCGCTGGAGAGCTATCAGAAGGAATCGAAAGAGCTGGAGCGGGTCAAACGCCTGACGACAGAGCTTGAAGTAGCCCGCGACGAGGCCAGCGAAGCCAATGCCGCCAAAAGTAAGTTTCTTGCCAATATGAGCCACGAATTGCGAACACCACTCAATGGTATTCTTGGCTATGCGGATTTGCTGCTTGAGGAAGCCGAAGACGACGGCAATGAACGCATGGCCACCGACCTGACCAAAATTTCGCAATCGGGCAAGCATTTGCTGTCGCTGATTAATGACATTCTGGATCTGTCCAAAATCGAAGCCGGGCGCATGGAACTATATTTGACCGACTTCCGCGTCGCCGACTTGATGGAGCAAACCAAGACCATTTCGCAGACCTTGGCCGACAAAAATGGCAATGAGCTGGTGTTTGAACATACCGACGAAGACGATGACAACAAACATATTCGCGGCGACGAAACGCGCCTACGTCAGTGTGTGGTGAATTTGATTTCCAATGCCGTGAAGTTTACCGAAAACGGCACCGTCACCATCAAGACGGCACCCTATACCAAAGATGACACCAAATGGCTGGCGATATCGGTGGCCGACACCGGCATCGGTATGACCGAAGAACAACTTGGCAAAATTTTGCAGGAATACACCCAAGCCGATACGTCCACATCGGCCAATTATGGCGGCACGGGACTTGGGCTGACCATCACCACCAGCCTTATTCAAATGATGGGGGGCTATCTCGACGTTGAAAGCGAGTATGGGCTCGGCACCAAATTTACCATAAACGTGCCGCGCTATATTCAAGAAGTTGCCAATGAATCCGCCTATTCTGAAATCATCGGCGATGCTGGGCCGCTTGTGCTTATCATTGACGACGACACAAGCACGCAAGACCTGATCCGCCGTATGCTCAAAACGCAGAGCTTCCGCATGGCCGGCGCGCTCAAAGGCGGCACGGGCTTGGAATTGGCAAAAGAGCTCAAGCCGGATGTCATCTTGCTGGATATTTACTTGCCAGACCAAGATGGCTGGAAAGTGCTGGAACAGCTTAAGCTGGATGCGGAACTCGCCGAGACCCCAGTTTTCATCATTTCGGTAACCGAAGCGGAGAAAGAAGCCGACTTGTCAGGGGTGCAAAAATTCCTGCACAAGCCGATTGACCGCGAGACCTTCCTCGATGCCATTCGCGAGGTCGGTATTTCGCTTGAAGAAACGACCCGTGTTCTTGTGGTCGATGATGATGCCGATGCGCGTGAGATTATCGGGCGTGTTCTGAAAGCCCAAGGCGCGGATTATGTGGAGGCCAAAAACGGAGCCGAAGCGCTGAATTTGTTGAATGATGAATTCTCGATGATCGTGCTCGACCTCGATATGCCGGTCATGAACGGGTTTGAATTCATGCGGTCGATTGACGGGCTGGATGCGCTGAAGGACATTCCGATTATTGTGTTCTCGGGTATGGAACTCGATGCCGAGCAAAGCGAACTTGTCGACCGCCATACCGCCGGCATTATCAACAAGACCGATCTCGACCATGAAAATAGGCTGACCGAGTTATTGAGCGGTCTGATGGCTGTGAAAGCCGCGCAATAAAGTTAAACCGATAAAATCAGGGAAGAAGTTTTTCGATTTTTTCCAACAAGCGCGGCATTTCGATCGGTTTTGTGTCGAAGTCATTTGCACCCGCTTCTTCTGCCTGCTCTCGGTGTTCAGCAAGCGCATGGGCGGTCAATGCAATAATCGGAATGGCGCTGATATCACCATCGCTTTTCGCCTGACGGGTCGCCTCCCAACCATCCATAATAGGCAAGTCCATATCCATCAGCACAAGATCGGGACGCTCGGATTTTATCATATTCAGGCCTTCTTGGCCGTCGACTGCAATGCTGACATCAAAGCCACGCCGCTCCAAGCGTCGGGAGAGCATATCCCGATTAAGTTCATTGTCTTCAACGATTAGGATGTGAGCCATTTTATGCGTCCCTTCTTATGCGTCTTGTGTATCGAGGTGCTGAATACGATTGCGTCCAGCATTTTTCGCACCATAAAGCCTTTGGTCAGCGATGTTGATCATTTGTTTTATACTTGTTTCCAACTCGGAGGAGAAATACGTTCCGCCGCTCGTGGTGATTTTTATTTTAAGTCCGTCATATTCGCATGACAGATTTTCGACAGAGGCGCGGATGCGCTCGCATATATTATGAAAATCATCGATCGACGTACCTTGCACGATCGCAATAAACTCCTCCCCGCCCATTCGACCAACCACATCTGTGGAGCGCACCTCGTTTTTTATACACTGAGCAAAATTCTGCAAAACCGCATCGCCGCCATTGTGCCCATAGGTGTCATTTACTTTTTTGAAAAAATCAATATCGAGCAGGAGCATACCGAAACTGATTTCCTCGGCTAAATGTTGCTCTACAATATGGTCGAAACGCGCCATTACCGCGCGTCTGTTCAACAGCTGAGTCAACTGATCCGTCGTCGCCAGCACATTCAGCTCGCGCCGATAAGCAAACCGCTCCAGTGCCGAAACAACTTTGGCATCCAAAATCAGCGGCTCGACAGGTTTGGCCAGATAATCCGTCGCGCCATGCGAAAGACATTTGGCAATGCCGCGCGCATCGTTCAAACCACTGACAATAATAATAGGTAATTCGCCCTTGCCGGGGTTTGAGCGAATAGCATGCAGCACCTCAATGCCGTTCATGTCCGGCATTAACAGATCAAGCAACACCAAATCAATCTGATGTTCTTCGATGATCGCAAGCGCCTGGTGCCCGTTATCGGCCAACATGCAGTTGAAGCCATGCTTTTCGAGCCTGCGCCGCAAAATATCCTGATTGGTCGGATTATCGTCTACGATTAAAATCGGGCTACCGGCTATCTCGTCATTGATGGTGATGCCCATGCTGCTTTCGTTGAGCGACGCAAACAGACGCTCAATCGCAGCCTCTTCGTCGGCCTGCGCTTCTTCATTCGCCGCATGGCGGAAAGCGGAATCAATCGTCCCGCTGATTTCGCTGCCAAGCTCGACCACATGCTGCAAGAGCGCCATATAGTTTTCGGGCAGCGTGCCGTCGCTTTCTTCGATAATAATTTCGGCATAGCCAATAATTGAATTTAGCGGGTTCTTGAGATCGTGGCGTATCTTGCTCAGATCGCCCGCCTCGCGTGTATCGAGAAGCACCTGTCCTTCGATGAGATCGCCCACTTGCGTGCGCAGATTACGGCAACCATCACTGATGCGCGACAGATCCTCGCGTAGCATGTCGTCACCGGGCAGCGATTGAGATATTTCAGTCACGTAATCGGAAATGGTCGCAATCGGCGTCAATAATTGCTGGCGTAGTGTGGCCCCTTCCAGCTGGATAACTTCTGCAGATTTACTCATAACAATCTTATGCTAACTCTGATAGGCTGTTTGATAAGCCCAAAAAAATTGGGGTTATTGCAACCCCATCCTTAGTGGCAAAGTTTAGTAGGGAGTTATTAATGTCGGAACGTCACGATGAGTTTTTTGCCGTTTTCGATCAAGGAAACTGGTTTTTAGCGTCCCAGAAGATAGTGTCGCTGGCAGACCAATCGACTTTTGGCGCTGAAGTGCTGATACGCCTGTTTGAGGGCGACCGATTTCTGTCGAACGGAAAGTTTTTTCCCGGCATTTGCCGCGACGAGCGCTACCCGCGTATTACTCAACAAATTGTCGACTTGATTTCCGAGCAATTAGACGCCGATGCCAATCTGTTCGAGAAACACGTGTTTTTGAATGTCACACCGACCGATTTTTCCAATGCCTTAACCGTCGAAAAACTAGCCGCCTTGGGCAGAAAATTCCACGAGACGCAGCGCGAGCTTGTTCTTGAACTTTCCGAAATCTTTACCCCCAGCGAACTTTTTGACTGTTTGGAGACGGTAAAAGCCTTTCGCGAAGATGGGATTCTTATCGGGCTTGATGATTACGGCACAGGGGTTATCCGAGCAGAGGATATCGCCAAATTTCCGTTTGATCTTGTCAAAAGCGACCGCTCGCTATGCGGCTACGAAGAGGCTTGGGAAAACCCGCTTCACGGTGAGCTGATGCTGGTGAATGACGACAGGCCGCTGATTTTGATCGCCGAAGGCATTGAAAATATTGATCAGGCAAAGGGGCTTGCGGCTCTGGGATATCAGTATGTCCAAGGTTACGCCTTCGATCTTCCATCAAAGCTCATCCAACCCAATGAGGTGGTGTGAAGCACATTATGACGACACGCAAAAAAACCCGTTTTAAAGTTCCAATTAATATATTCATCGACGGCGTTCATTTTCCGATAATCGATCTGAGCACGGGCGGTGCGGGCGTTGTTTATGAAGGCGAGCCGCCCGAAATGGGTGCCGTGCTCGAAACCCAAATTGTATTTCCGCACAAAACGGGCAATGAAGGCTGGATGATAAGTTCGACCGTCGTCCGCATTGACGAGAGTAAAAACCTTCTGGGCATCGAGTTTAGTGAGGACGCCGAATTCAAAAAATTCCTGCTTGAGTTTTTAGCCCATATGCGCGAGCAGAAAGTCATTTAATATCGGTATTTACACAAAGTCGATGATTGCAGGCACGCGCGTTTTCGCCTAAAAAATTACCCTATGACCGCGTCCAATGCTTCTCACCCAGATTGCGATATTGCCATTATTGGCGCCGGACAGGCTGCGCTGCAAACCGTCGCCAGCCTGAAGGCGGGCGGTTTTGACGGCACGATCACCCTTATCGGTGCCGAACCTTTTCTGCCCTATCAGCGGCCACCACTTTCGAAAAAATTCCTGAACGGAACATTTGAGCGCGATCGGCTGTTTTTGAAGCCTGAAAGCTTTTTCACCGACAATGCTATCCATGTGATGCTTGAGACACAGATTACCGATTTGGATACGGCGGCAAAGAGTTTGACGTGCGCCAACGGGAAGACGATTTCATTTGCAAAGGCCGTTATTTGCACCGGCAGCCGCCCGCGCGTTTTACCCATTCCGGGCAGTCACCTCGAAAATATTTTTGATCTGCGAACCATTGCCGACATCGAAGCCATGCGTCCGCTTTTCAAACCGGGCGCCAGAATGGTTGTTGTCGGTGGCGGCTATATCGGGCTTGAAACGGCGGCGTCAGCGCGCCAGCTTGGGGTGGAGGTCACCATTGTCGAGGCGGCAGAGCGGGTTTTGGCGCGGGTCACGAAACCGGAATTATCGGCATTTTTTCACCGGTTGCACCGCGACCAAGGGGTCACGATCATCACCGACGCGCAAGTTTCGGGCTTTGCCGGAGAGAGCCAAGTCTCCGGCGTGACGCTCGCCAATGGCGACTTTGTGCCGGCCGACCTTGTCGTGCTCGGCATCGGCATTGTTCCCAATATTGAACTGGCCGAAACAGCGGGCCTTGCCGTGGATGACGGCATTGTGGTTGACGCGCTGGGGCGAACCAGCCATGAAGATATTTATGCGGCAGGTGACTGCACCAACCATCCCAATGATTTGCTGGGCCGTCGCTTGAGGCTCGAGAGCGTGCCCAATGCCATCGAGCAGGGCAAGGCGGTCGCCTCGGATATTCTGGAAGCGCCGGTTTCCTATGCAGCCATTCCGTGGTTCTGGTCGGACCAATATGAGGTGAAACTGCAAATAGCCGGTCTTTCAGATACCGCGCACACACATTGCTTGCGCGGAACTTATGAGAGCGGCTCATTCGCCATTTTTCACTTCGCGGGGTCGCAGCTTGTGTGCGTGGAGGCGGTCAACCGACCGGGCGAATTTATGGCGGCCCGGCAGATGATTAAAGAAGCCGCCAGCGGTCGTATTTATGATGTCGCAAAGCTAACGGACGAAACCGTTAAACCCAAAAGCTGGCTCGCCTGAACGCTAGTTTTGATATTCAACAAATATCGGCGACGACCATGCGCGCTCTTCCACAGAGCGTTTGCATGCGTCATCGGCGGCGATGCGATCATCGCCATAGCAAATATCAAGCTTCACGCAATTACCGTCCGCATCATAAGTGCAGCGCAGATTATCGGCATTGATGCGCTCCGTCGGCTCTTGGATGGCGCGCGCGTAATAAGTTGCCATGCGCGCGTCTTGCGAAAATGCCGGATCGGAAAAAGTAAACGCGCAGCCTTCTTCGTCAGCCGAACATTCGTGCACCATCCACGGATCGTCGATCAGGCCTTCGACCTTTTCGTCGGGACTGATTTGCGGGCGGATGCGGATGATTTCGATGCGCGATATGCGAAGGCGTTGATCATCGGGATTATAACATTCATTGGCGCACAGCTTTTGCATGCGCTCCGCACCCAACAAATCCAGTGTATCCTCGGGACAGCCCGGCTTTTGTTTATGTGCGCCGACAGCTTTAACCTCAAAAACGGGCGCGGTGTCGGTTTTGACCGAGCCGCCCATTGGCGTGCCGTCCACCGTGTTGAACCACAGTAAAATCCGCGGCCCGCTTGTGCCATAGGTCTCACGGCGCTCCAGGGCATCGAAAATCGCATCGCGCGAGCGCCCTTCGGAATGAACCGCCGCCAAGCCTCCGGTCGTCCAGAAACTCGCCTGCCTTTCCATTTCGGTTGCGGCAAAGCCCATATTCATCAACGCCGCCGGGTCAAGAACTCTGGTTTCAGCCGCCGGTTCACCTTTGGGAAAAATCCGCTGGCGCCACTGTGCTGAAAGACGCGCCGCGTCTGTCTGGCGCAGACGATCCACGGGCTTGTATCCGGTGCCCGGGCGCGCCCGATGATTGTCGCTCGAAGCAATAAAGCCCCATTTAAAGCGGGTTGGCGCGTCAGGATTGTCGAAATTGCCAAGCGCCATGGCATATTGGGCACTGCCGCCCGGACGATACCCAAAAGCCGGCAAGAAACAATCACGGCACTGCCCTGCGTCCAGCCATTCTTCGATTTTTGTCCCCGGCACCGTCAAATGCGCCGCCACGCTATTATTGGCAGCATTGAGACGCGCAGCAGCCGCGCGCGCATCGCAAGTCGGGCCATCTTCTCCCGCCGCCAAACAGCGGTCGCGGATAATCTCCCCGGCCCGCCAGCACATTGGCAGATAGTCGGGGCGGGGCGAAGGACATGTAGCCGACACGCCATCTGCGTTTGGAATAATCGAACGCCAGTCCCGATATTCTTCAGAATTGCCGTGCCCCGACATGATTTCCAGCAGACGATAGCGCTCGGGCTGGTTTTCAGCTTTCAAATGCTTGTCGAAGGTGGTTCCGGTCGGCGTGTAAAACCCCCATGTTGTGCCGTGTGGAATAACCAACGGATCAACCCCTTGTGCATCAAGGCTGGCAAATAGTTTGGCCGGGGTTTCAGCAACTTCAAAACATGAAGCGGGCAGGTTTTCGGTGCGCGTGTCAGGATCGCATAATTGCGTGTCGGCAGCATTTTGCAAGAACCGGCGAATGTCGAAATATTCCTTGCGGTTGCTGAAATCCAAAACCGGCAGCGCCAGCGGCACCAAATCCTTGCCGCGTGTTCTGAGCGCTTGCACCGTCACACCGCCCGACGCAATCGGACGTTTGGCGATTTTCGCGTCTTCGAGATCTCGGAAAATGACATTTTTGTGCCCGTAATGCTCACTCGGCGTTTGCCCGACTTGTGTCCACTCAAAGCCAACGAAGCTGACTAGGTCGGGGTCTTCGGCGCCGTCAGCCAGTGCATTGCACGCACGAATGCTCTGCTTGGCGTCCTGCCAGCGTTTTGGCGTCGATGCCTCCGCATGGTCGGTAATGGCCCAGAAATCAATCGCCGAGCAATGGCGGGCAAAATCACACGCATCCGCCAGCGGGTGAGCACCCTCCCCGCCATAAATCGGCAGCGACCACAAAAAAGCATCCGTAGAGTTGGTTGTGTGAACATGCAGATCACCGAACAATATCTGCTTGTCGATGCCGGCTTGCATGCCGCGGGCGATGGCCTGTTGCTCGGCCTGGCGCGCTTGCACAAGAACGCTCGGCAAAGCCCCCCCGGTGATTTCCCCGGGGTCGCGCTCTTGGCCGAACAATTCAACCGCCATCGACACAAAATAAACGCCGCCGACGATTAAAAGTGTCATGACCAACCCGAGCGTCATTCGCAAGATGCCTGATTTACCGTTCATGGAATTCCCCCAGTTGTTTTCCTTTTTAAGCCGAGTTTAACCGGCTTTATTTAAGCCGAGTTTAATCTGCCTTGCGCGGGCGCAGAATAAATGTGGCGCTCGCACTGGCGACAAGTTCGTTGTCACCGTTATAAAGCGTCGCATCGGTGAAAGCGATAGACTTACCCATGCGTTGCACTTGCCCCTTCGCCAGATAATCGCCGGGCGTGCCGGCCTTCAGATAGCTTGTTTTCAATTCCAGCGTGGCGTGACCTGCGAATTTTTCCATGCCCAACCGACTGCGCACCGCAACACCGCACGCGGTATCAAGCATGGTCGCAAAAGCACCGCCGTGCAAAACCCCTTGCATGTTCAAAAATGCGTCGGTGATGGTAAACCCGACCTCGACGCGACCGGTCTCGGTATCGAAAGCCAGAATTTTGCGCCCAATCAGTTTTGCAAGCGCTGAATCCGGCGTGTCGGCAACGTTCATCGGCAGATCACGCATCACGCTGTCTTTCCGATAACATCATGCGCTTCCAGGCGAGCCATTAATTGCGCGATATTTTTCAAAGACGGCTCAAGTGGTTGGCCGAATTTGGCAAAAAAGCCAACGGTGACAAAAAATATAATGTCCACATAAGTCAGCCGATCACCGCAAATATAGCCCTGCCCTGCCAGCAGCGGGTCAAGCCACGCAAGCCCTTCTTGGGCAATGGCTTTGGCGGGTTCGCAAATGCCGTCATGCAAGGGAATACGCCCCTCAAAAAACCTGCGCCCGTCGCCATGGCGATAGCCCAGCACCATGGGCGCAAAAATCAGATAATCACATTGGCGCATACGCATGCGGGTTATCGCGCGCTCGGTTGCGGTCAGACCGGTTAAAACCGGGTCGGGCTTAATCTCGTCGAGATATTCGGCTATCGCCGACAATTCGGCGATGGTCACGCCATCATCGGTAACCAGGCACGGTAGCTGGCCGGCCGGATTGATACGCAAAAAATCATCTTGGCGATTCTCCATTGCCATAATATCCACCTCGACAATTTCCGGTTCGATCTCTTTGAACGCGAAAAAAAGGCGCGCAATATGGGGGTTTGGGCCAATCGGCGCGGTGTAAAGTTTCATCGGATAATCCTTTGCAGACATATCCCACATAACGGTGGTACAAGTTCTTCGCATAAAACAACGCTATAATTCAACCGCCGCCCGATGGCGGCTCTTCCGAAACCCCAAAGGCTTTCCCGAAAACGCCCAAGAAACTTTTTTCACGAGACTTTTTATGTCGCACGCCTCTACAAAACCGTTTTTCGGCTGGGCCGTTCTCGCCGCCACCGCCTATTGCCTGATGATCGGCTCGGGTCTGATTTTCTACGCCATGTCGGTTTTCCTGGAAAACATTGTGCGCGAAACAGGGTTTTCGGTGGCACAGGTTTCGGCGGCCAATACGCTGTTTTTGTTCAGTTCCGGCTTGGCCGGCATTGCGGTTGGCGAATTAATATCGCGCTTCGATATACGCTACACCATTGCAACCGGTACGCTGGTGATGGCGGCGGCATTTCTCGCCATTCCAGCCATGCAAAACCTCACGCATCTTTACGCGCTCTACACCGCGCTGGGTGTCGGCTATGCCATGACCGCGCTGGTGCCCGGCACCACGCTAGCGGCGCGTTGGTTTGTGCGCCGCCGGGCGCTTGCGCTGGCGCTCACCCAATCCGGCTTATCGTTGGGCGGCATTTTGTTAACCCCCATATTGGCAGAACTGATGGGCGCGGGCGGGCTTGCCGCCGTCCGCAGCCCGTTCGCCATTATTCTTATTTTGATGATGCTGCCCGTGTCGATCTTTTTCATGCGCCCCGACCCGGCAGCAATGGGCCTCCACCCTGACGGCGATGTGAAGGTCGATGACGCCACCACCCCGGGCGGCGACGGCATTGAGGCGGCGCGCGCCATCCGGTCGCGGTTCTTTTTGCTGAGCGCGTTTGCTTCCGTGTTCGCCCTGCTTACCCAAGTGGGCGCCATCGCCCATATTTATAGCTGGGCGCTTGAGCGCGCCGACGCTGAAACCGCCACGATCAGCGTTTCGTTGCTGGCAGGGTGTTCATTCGTTTCGCGCCTGATTTGCGGCAGTTTTCTCGACAGAATTAGCATTTACCCGTTTGTGCTCGTGCTGTTTGTTTTGCAAGCAACAGCCATGACCACCATGGCCTTTGCCGACAGTGTGACTTTGGTTTTGGCCACGACAGCTTTTTTCGGGGCCACCGTGGGCAATATTCTCATGTCGGGGCCACTGTTAATCGGCCGCGCTTTCGGTACGCGCGATTTCCCCCGTATTCTCAGCTACAACCAGCTAATTATGAATTTTGGCGTCGCGGTGGGGCCGCTCCTGATCGGGACGATTTATGATTTTGGCGGCGGCTATCAAAACGCCCTTCTGGTCGTTAGCGCCTCGAGTGTTTTGGCGTTTTTCCTGCTGTTGGCGGCGGGCTCGCCCGATGCTTGTGCGCGCCAAATGGCCGACGAAAATGCAAAATAATCACGCCCACAGCGCTCGTAATATCGGGCAAGACTGCTTATCTATAAGGCGGGGCTGCGTAACCGAGATACCGGTCAAGCAAATTGGCCGAGGCCGCGTTGCGTTAACGTCAAATTCAACTTCACTGGTGTATGGACAAGTGTGTAAAAATTTCGAATGATGGTACTATGATGATAGAGAAAAAAGCCAAATTCCAGATCGGCGAAGTTGTGAAACATCGGCTATTCCCATTTCGTGGCGTGATTTTCGATGTTGACCCGACCTTCAACAACACAGAAGAGTGGTGGCTGTCGATACCGGCTGAGGTGCGCCCGCGCAAGGATCAGCCCTTTTATCATCTGCTTGCCGAGAACGAGCAGACGGAATATGTCGCCTATGTCTCCGAACAAAATCTCTTGCCCGACACCAGTGCCGAGCCTGTACGTCATCCGCAGGTCGAAGAAATTTTCGACGAATTTGACGGAGCCCGCTATGTCGTTCGGGTCAACCAGACCCACTAACTCCACCGCCGCACAGGCACCATAGGGCATGATGCGCTCCGTAACCCGCTTTCTTAGCCAAATCATAATTCGGTATATCGAAAAACCGGTTCTGAATTATCAGGCGCACCAGTTTGTGCCATTGACCGATTTGCGCGCCAGCCTGCAACCGGGCGATGTGTTGCTGGTCGAAGGCAATCAGCGCATTTCCACAGCCATCAAATATTTAACCCAATCCACCTGGTCGCATGCCGCCCTTTATATTGGCGATGACCACACGTTGAAAGACGAGTTCGGCTATCCGGCCTGCCTGATTGAAGCTGATGTGTCGCGCGGTGCCATTGCCAGTTCGCTGACCAAATATCTGGGCTATAACACCCGCATTTGCCGCCCGACTTTGATCACGCCCGATGACCGTGCGGCCGTTATTGATTATATGATCGACGCGCTGGGCATGGCCTATGACGTGAAAAATGTGATCGATCTCGCCCGCTATTTGCTGCCGCAACCGCCTGTCCCGATCAAATGGCGTCGTCGCATGATTGCGCTTGGCAGTGGCGAGCCCTCGCAAGCCATATGCTCAACCCTGATTGCGCGCGCCTTTCAATCGGTTGGCTACCCGATTTTGCCGGATGTAACAGTGGAAAACCAACGCGAGGTTCTGCATATTCGCCATCACTCGCTCTTCACCCCACGCGATTTTGACGTGTCGCCCTATTTCGACATCGTCAAGCCGCTCATTCTCAAAAACCCCGATTACAAAAACTTCAACTGGCACAGGCAAGCGATCGACTCCCATGAGACGTGATAACAAACCCTATTCGGTGCGCTTGCTTATCAATGCGTTTCGGGCGCTGTATACGCGCTGGCGCATCGTGCCGCAATTTGACAGCGTTGGCACCGGGCTGGAAATTATTGGCGCGCACCGGCTGGAGGTTTACGGCCCCAATATTCATCTTGGCAATAATGTCCATATCCAAACCGCGCGCGGACAAATGTCGCGGCTTTGCACATGGCCCAACGGCAAAGGCGAACACGGCACCATCCGCATTGGCGACAATGTGCTGCTGACGCCGGGTCTGCAAATTGTATCGGCCGGAGCGGTGGAGATTGGCGACAATGTGATGATCGCCAGCCGCGTTTATATTTCCGATTCAGATTGGCATGAAATTTACGACCGGCTCGACTCGCCCGGCCCTGTAGCACCCGTCCGGCTTGAAGAAAATGTCTGGCTGGGCGAAGGGTGTAAAATTTGCAAAGGCGTAAGCATCGGGCGCAATAGCGTCATTGGTGCCGGAGCCGTGGTAACAGGCGACATTGCCGCAAATGTGGTGGCTGCGGGAAACCCCGCGCGCGAGATCCGCAAGCTCGATGAAACGGCGGATTTCAGAACCCGCGCCGCAATGTTTGACGATATTGAAAAATACAATAAAACAATGAAATACCTGCATTACTTAAACCATAAAGATAATAGTTATTTGCGCTGGATACGTCATCTCATTTGGCCTAGCAGACAGGATTGATAATGCTTGCACGCCGTATTTTGCCCCTCGCCCTATTTTTATGCCTGACGGCTGTTTCATCCCCGCATGCCGACGGGCTGGCCATGCACGGCACACCCAAACTGGCACCCGGCTTTTCATCCTTTCCTTACGCCGACATGCGTGCCCTGCAAGGCGGCAAACTGGTGCAAGCCCAATATGGCAATTTCGACAGTCTCAATCCGTTTTCCGTGCGCGGTAATGTTGCCCGCAATTTGCGCGAGCGGGTTTTTGAAAGCCTCCTGGAACGCAATTATGACGAAGCCTTTGCGCTTTATCCCTTGCTTGCTGAAAAAGTGTTCACCCCCGCCGATCGCAGCTATGTAACCTTCACGCTCAATCCGGCGGCGAAATTTTCCGACGGCACGCCGGTGACGACAGACGATGTCGCCTTTAGCTGGGAAACCTTGCGCGCCAAGGGCCGTCCCAATCACCGTTATTATTATGCGCGCGCGACGCATATCTCACGGCCGTCTGATAACACCATTACCTTTCATTTTGACCCGGCAACCGCCGACCGGGAAATACCGCTGATTATCGGGCTAATGCCGATATTGCCGAAGCATATTTATGAGGCGCGAAACATACAGGCCGCCACGCTGGATTTTCCCATCGGGTCGGGGCCGTATATTGTTGAGGAAATCACGCCCGGCGCGCAGGTCAGGTTCAAGCGCAATCCGGATTATTGGGGCGCGCGTCTGCCCGTTATGGCCGGTCGGCACAATATTTCCACCTTGGTCGACGACTATTACCGCGATCAGAGTGCCGCGTTTGAGGCTTTCAAATCCGGCCTTGTCGATATCTGGCTGGAAACCGATAGCCAAAGGTGGCTGGGGGGGTACAGTTTTCCGGCGGCGCGCGACGGGCGCATTGTAAAGCAGGAAATCCCTCTGGGGACGCCGTCGGGCCTGCGTGCCATTGTCATGAACACGCGTCAGCCGGTCCTCGCCGACCCGCCTTTGCGTCGGGTCATGGATCTGATGTTCGATTTTGAATGGGTCAATAAAATCCTGTATGGCGGCATTTTCAACCGCACGCGCAGCTATTTCGGCAATACGGAACTGAGCGCTGCCGAGCGCATTGCATCGCCCGCTGAGCGGGCTATTTTGGGCGACCTAGTGTCTGCCGAGGCACTGAATGTGGGGTATCAGCCGCCCGTCAGTGACGGGTCGGGGCGCGACCGCGCGCTGAAACGCCAAGCGCTCGCCATATTGGAAGCGGCCGGATATCAACTCGACGGCAAAACATTGCGCGCGCCCGATGGCGCACCGGTCACGCTGGAACTTTTGGTTCAACGCCGCGAGGATGAACGCCTCGCGCTGGCCTATCGCCGCATGCTGGCCCAGCTTGGCATTGACCTGGCCGTGCGGCTGGTTGACGCCAGTCAGTATCAGCGGCGGTTGCAGAATTTTGATTTCGACATGATCATTTACAACTATTACGCCTCGCTTTCGCCGGGCAATGAGC
>CAJXCG010000024.1 GCA_913051715.1 uncultured Rhodobiaceae bacterium | reverse complement strand
ACTCGACTCAAGAAGCGCTGGATTTTACCCGCCATGCCGAGCAAGCCGGCGCGGCGGCAGCATTGGTCGTCACGCCCTATTACAACAAGCCGACGCAAGCCGGGCTGGTCGCGCATTTCACGGCGCTGAATGCGGCGGTCGAGAAGCTGCCTTTGGTGATTTACAATATACCCGGGCGCAGCGTGGTCGATATGCAGGTGGAGACCATGGCCGAGCTGGCAGCGCTTGAAAATATTGTCGGCGTGAAAGACGCAACCGGCGATCTGGCCCGTGTTGCGGCGCAGCGCCTTGCATGCGGCGCTGATTTCATCCAGCTTTCCGGCGAGGACGCCACCGCTTTGGGCTTTAACGCACAAGGTGGGCGCGGGTGCATTTCGGTGGCGGCCAATGTTGCGCCGGAGCTGTGTGCGGCGTTTCAAAATGCCAGTCTGGCCGGTGACATGGAGAGCGCGCTGGCGCTGCAAGACAAGCTGATTCCGCTGCACGAGGCACTGTTTTGCGAAACCAGCCCGTCGCCAGTCAAATATGCGATGGCGCGGCTGGGCCTGTGCGCCGAAGATATTCGTCTGCCGCTATTGCCCGCCAGCCCGATGGCCCGCGAGAAAGTCGACGCTGCGCTTGCGCGTCTTGATCTGGTCTGATGTCCGCCAAAAGTGGTGGTCGCAAAAAATCATCTGCCGGCGATACGACCATCGTTGAGAACCGGCGAGCGCGGCGCGATTATGAAGTTGTCGATACATTTGAAGCCGGGCTGGTGCTGCAGGGCACGGAAGTTAAATCCTTGCGTAGCGGCAAGGCTAATCTGACCCATTCTTTCGCTTCGATAACGGACGGGGAGGGGTTTTTGTTAAACGCCGATATTCCCGAATATGCCGCGGGTAACCGAAACAATCACAAGCCAACACGCCCGCGAAAATTACTGATGCACAAACGCGAGCTTAATCGCCTGATGGCCGCGGTGCAGCGCGACGGCATGACGCTTGTGCCGTTAAAGCTCTATTTCAGCGATACGGGTCGCGTCAAACTGCTTTTGGGGCTGGCGCGCGGGCGCAAAAAAGCCGACAAGCGCGAGGCCGACAAACAACGCGACTGGCAGCGCAACAAAGCGCGTCTGCTGCGCGAGCGCGGGTGACGCTCAATTCATATCCTTGCGAATGGCGGCAAATACGGCCTCGAACATCTCGACCGTCAAGCGCCCCGTATTGGTGTTATAACGCGAGCAATGATAGCTGTCGTAAAGATGTATATCACCCAGACGATGGCGCGCACCATGCGCGAAGGGGGCATCTTTCAGCCGCACATCCAATGCCCGTAACACGCTTTCATGGGCGATGCGGCCGAGGCAAACCACGGCCTGCAAGTTGTGTTGTGCCGCCAGCCGGGCCTTCAGAAATTGTCGGCACATGGTGATTTCTGCGCCCACGGGTTTGTTTTGCGGCGGCACGCAGCGCACGGCATTGGTAATCATGCACCCGTGCAGCGCCAGGCCATCCTCGGCGTGGCGATCGTAACAGTCATTGGAAAAGCCGAATTTTGCCAGTGTTGCATAGAGCAGATCGCCGGCCCAATCGCCCGTGAAGGGTCGGCCCGTGCGATTGGCACCGGTTACGCCCGGGGCCAGCCCGACAATCAATAATTTTGCATCCGCGGCACCAAAGCAGGGCACCGCCCCGTTGAACCAGTCGGGCTGTTTTTGCGCGTTCTCGTCGCGATATTCGGCAAGGCGCGGGCATAAGCGACAGTCTTTTGGCGGGTTGGCGGGGGCGTTCACAGGCGGGGTCATGGGCGCAGTATAGCCGCACACGCCTTGCCATCAAGCGGCGTCTGGCGTATGGGCTGTCTATGCAGGAAAACCACGCGACATTTCTGGCCTTGGGCAGCAACTTACCGGCCAGCTATGCCTCCAGTGTCGATTTATTGCACGCCGCCATTGCCGCCATTGCCGAAACCCGCGTGCGGGTCAGCGCGGTGTCGTCATTTTATCGCACGCAGCCCTTGGGGCCCAGCCAGCCCGATTATGTCAATCTTGTGCTGAGGGTCGACACAAGCCTGGGCGCACGCGGCCTTTTGCGCGAAATGCAGCGCGTCGAGGCCTCTTTTGGGCGTGTCCGTTCGGTGAAATGGGGCCCGCGCACGCTGGATATTGACTTGATCAGCATGCCTGTGGGGCTTGCGGGGCCAGACCCTATATTGCCGCACACGCAAATGCACAAACGTGGCTTTGTGCTCTATCCTTTATACGAAATTGCGCCGGGCTGGCGTCATCCTGTTTTGGGGCAACCGATTTGCCAGCTTATCCGCAGTCTACCGCCGCGCGCGCGCGCCGGAGTCGAGCGTTTGCCATGATGTTTTTGCTTGCCTCGAAGCGTAAAGACAGGCTAAACCCTGTGTCTCAAACTTCATTTTGTTGATAGGAATTTTTCATGGCCCGTGTAACCGTAGAGGACTGCGTAGACAAGGTAACCAATCGGTTTGAGCTTGTGCTTTTTGCCGCTCACCGCGCGCGCGGCATGTCGGCGGGAGCCGAGCTTCTCGTTGAGCGTGACAATGATAAAAATCCGGTTGTGGCGCTGCGCGAAATCGCTGATGAAAAACTGGTGCCCGATGATATTCGTGAGGATTTGATCGGTTCGCTGCAAAAACAGGTTGATGTGGATGAGCCCGAAGAAGAGGTGCTGGCACCTGCGGCAATTCCGACCGGCGACGCAAATACCTCGCACGAAGAGATGACGACGATGAGCGAGGATGATATCCTGTCGGCACTTCAGGCGCTTGAAGACATGGCGCCGAAAGAACGAAGCGACGGTGGCAGAAACGATATCTCCGATTAAAGTTTCCGTCCCGTCGACGGAGGCTTAAGGCATGATGCGTCAATACGAGCTGGTAGATCGGGTCGTCAGCTATGAACCAGGAGCAGACGAAGACCTGCTCAACCGCGCCTATATTTATGCCACCAAAAAACATGGCGACCAGAAACGCGCCTCCGGCGACCCGTATTTTTCGCATCCGGTCGAGGTGGCGGGCATCCTGACGGATTTGCGTCTCGATACGGCAAGCATCGCAACCGCGCTGCTGCACGACACGCTGGAAGACACGGACGCAACCTTTGGCGAGATACAAAAGCTGTTCGGCGCGGAAATTGCCGAACTGGTCAATGGCGTCACCAAACTTTCAAAACTGGAAATGTCCTCGCAAGACACCGCGCAGGCCGAGAACTTCCGCAAGCTGCTGCTTGCCACAGCCAATGATGTTCGCATTTTATTGGTCAAGCTGGCTGACCGTTTACACAATATGCGAACCTTGCGCTTCATAAAATCCGAAGATAAGCGCCAGCGTATTGCCCAAGAAACACTGGATATTTTTGCCCCGCTGGCCGGGCGCATGGGCATGCAGGCGTTTCGTGAAGAGTTGGAAGATCTGTCTTTCGGCGAGATCAACGCCAATGCGCGCGGCCTGTTGCTCGAACGGCTCAACGATTTGAGCGAGGAAAGCGGCGATATGCTCAATGAGATTGCCTATACGTTCAGTTCGCTATTGGCATCGCGTGGGCTGAAGGCCAGTGTTTACGGACGCCAAAAGCGACCGTTTTCCATCTGGCGGAAAATGCAGCACAAGTCGATTTCGCTGGAGCAGCTTTCCGATATTTTCGGCTACCGCATCATCACCTCCGATGAAGATAGCTGCTACCGCGCGCTGGGCGTATTGCACCGGGAGTTCAGATATGTGCCCGGGCGTTACAAGGATTATATTTCCACGCCCAAGCTAAACGGCTATCAATCGCTCCACACCACGGTTATTGGCCCGAATAATCAGCGAGTGGAAATTCAAATACGCACCGAACAAATGCACGAGGTCGCCGAAAACGGCGTGGCGGCGCATTGGGCCTATAAAGAAGGTCACGAGCAAGCACCCGACAGCCGCAAGCTCGAACCGTTCACTTGGCTGCAAGACATGATCCAGCAGTTGCAGACCGGGGAAACAGCCGAAGAGTTTATGGAAAATACCAAGCTCGAATTGTTCAACGACCAGGTTTTCTGCTTTACCCCGAAAGGACGCTTGATTGCCTTGCCGCGCGGGGCAACCGCACTGGATTTTGCTTATGCTGTGCATACGGCGATTGGCAATAGTTGCGCGGGCGTTCGCATTAACGGGCGGCGTTTGCCGTTTCGCACGCTCATCAAAAATGGTGACGAAATTGAAATTATTCGCGGAGAAACGCAGCTTCCCAACGAAAGCTGGCTGCATCACGCCACAACAGGCAAGGCGCGCGCGGCCATTCGCCAAGCAATACGCGAGCGCCAGACCGCGGGCTATGCCGATTTGGGTGCCGAAATGGTTGCCAGCCTGTTTTCGTCGGAGGGCTATGAATATAATCGCGAATTGTCCGAGCGCGCGCGCGGCGTTCTGGAATATGAAACCCTCAACAGTCTGCACGCGGATGTCGGGCGCGGGCGTCTGCCAGCGGCGGAAGTTTTGCTGGCCGCGCGACCCAAAGGCCGCTCGGCGCGCCGCCCCTCGCGGCTGGCCGGTGCCATGCGCGCGCTGATCTCTAATCCGCGTCAGCCCGAACGCACGGAACCGGGCGCGGTGCCTGTAAACGGCAATCTCTACGGGTCGGTGGTACGTATTGCGCCCGATTGTTACCCGCTGCCGGGCGACGAGATCGTCGGTATCGTTACCATGGGCGAGGGCGTTGTGGTGTATCCGGTGGGAGCCGCTGCGCTTGATCAATTTGAAGAACAGCCCGAACGCTGGGTTGCCATGCGGTGGGATAGTGCGACGGTGAACCAGGCGCGCTTGTTCGACACGCGTCTCAATTTAACCGTGGTAAACCGCACGGGTTCTTTGAGCGTCGTGGCGCAGACCATCGCCGATTTCGACGCGAATATTTCCAATCTGGCATTGACGCAGCGCGATCAGGATTTTTGCGATCTGAGGCTTGATATTGAGGTCAGAGATGTTCAGCATGTTGAACAATTGGTCAATGCGCTGAAGGGGAGTTCGGTGGTGAGTGCGGCGTCGCGCCAATTAACCGACGAAGCCTCGCCTTCCAGAGATTAAAAATGAAACAAGAAACCGTGCTTAAGGAATTCAAAGAGGCCGATGCTTTGCTCGAAGGGCATTTTATTCTGTCGTCCGGTTTACGCAGCAGAAACTACCTGCAATGCGCCAAAGTTTTGATGGAGCCCAAGCGTGCGGCGCGCTTGGCACGCGCGCTGGCGAAGCAAATTCGCGAAAATGTTCGCGGCGATATTGACTGCGTTGTGTCGCCGGCCATGGGCGGGGTGCTCATTGGCTATGAGGTGGCACGACAGCTTGGCGTGCGCTCAATGTTTCTGGAACGGGTTGATGGCAGTTTTACCTTGCGGCGTGGCTTTGACTTGGCTGGTAAACCGCGCGTGGTGATGGTTGAAGATATTGTAACCACGGGCTTGTCGTCCCGCGAGGCTATTGCAAGCATCCGTGCGCTTGGCGGACGTGTGGTCGGGGCCGGGTGTTTGATCGACCGCTCCGGCGGTACGGCGAAAATCGGCGTGCGTCTTAACGCGCTGGCGCGGCTGACGGTCGAGACATTTTCGTCGGAAAACACACCGGAAGATTTGAAAAACGTGCCGGCGGTCAAGCCCGGCAGTCGCGGCCTGAAATAGCCGGAGCCCGGATTTGCACCATGTTCAAGCGCCGAAAAAAACAAAGCACATTGACAAAATGGCAGCAATTTATCTGGCCGCGCGAGGGCTGGTGGCGGGCGCTGAAATATACTTGGCAACGCACCATTCGGCTTGACGGCAGCGCCCATTCCATTGCTTTGGGGCTTGGCGTGGGTGCTTTTGTGTCGGCCTCGCCCTTTATCGGCACGCATTTATTGTGGGCGGCGATCATCGCCTGGCTTTTGGGCGGCAATATTATTGCGTCTGCGGTTGGCACTTGGGTGGGTAATCCACTAAGTTTTCCGTTCATCTGGGTTGGTACTTTCAACCTCGGCCATCTCCTGCTCGGCACATCGGATCAGGCCGGCGACTTGCCGGATTTGAGCTTGGGGTTGTTTCTGGAAGCACCCTTCAGCGCTTTATTGCCGGTAGTTTTGCCCATGGCGGTCGGGGGTGTTCCGATCGGCCTGCTCATGGGGGTGTTGACTTATTATCCCGGTCACTGGGCCATTCGCATCTATCAGCTCAAGCGGCGCGAGAGACTTGCGCGCGCCCAAGCTGCGGTGGAAAAGAGCCGTCCAGAGAGCGAGGGCTTGGGCAAATGACGCAGACACAAGCATTGCGGTTGGGCGTGAACATCGATCATGTGGCAACGCTCAGAAATGCGCGCGGCGGCGATTTGCCCGATCCGGTACGCGCCGCGGCACTTGCCGCCCAATGCGGAGCGGACGGCATTACCGCGCATTTGCGCGAGGACCGTCGACACATTCGCGATGGTGATATCGAACGCCTGGCGCGCGAAATTGACCTGCCGTTAAACATGGAAATGGCCGCGACTGAGGAGATGCGTGATATTGCGCTGAAGCACCGGCCCAATGCGTGCTGTTTGGTGCCGGAAAGCCGCGAAGAGGTGACCACAGAAGGCGGCCTGAATGTAGTCGGTGAGGCAGCAGCGCTTGGCGAAATCATTGCGCCGCTCAAAGCGCAGAATGTTCGCATTTCGCTTTTCATTGACCCGGAACCCGATCAAATCGCTGCCAGCGCTGCGCTTGGGGCAGATATTGTCGAACTGCATACCGGTACCTATTGTCATGCCCATGCAGACGAGGACACACAGCGTGTGCAAGCGGAAATCGCGCGGCTGCAAGCCGCAGCAATTTCGGCCGCGCAAGCGGGTTTGGAGGTGCATGCAGGTCACGGCTTGTGTTTTGAGACTGTCGGCGCGGTTGCGGCAATGCCCGAGATTGTTGAGTTGAATATCGGGCATTTTCTCATCGGCGCGTCGGTGTTTTCCGGCATGCCCGAGGCCATTGCCGAGATGCGCCGCTGTATGCAAGCCGGGCGTTCTGCGATTGGCGGGCGTTCATGATTTTGGGTATCGGAAATGATTTGATTGATATCCGGCGTATTGAAAAAACGCTGGAACGCTTCGGCGACCGATTTGTCCAGCGCATCTATACATCGAAAGAACAAGCACGCTCCGAGCGGCGGCGTCTACGGGCGGCGTCTTATGCCAAACGCTTTGCCGCCAAAGAAGCGTGTTCCAAAGCACTCGGCACAGGGCTGCGGCAGGGGGTTTTCTGGCGCGATATGGGGGTTGCGAATTTGGCGTCGGGGAAGCCGACCATGCAGTTGACCAATGGGGCGTTGCGACGGCTTGAAAAAATCACGCCCGAGGGCATGCGCGCGCAAATTGATCTCACGATAACGGATGACTTTCCCTTGGCGCAGGCTATTGTCATCATCTCGGCGGTGCCGGTCGATTCGGAGAGAGTGTGATGACAGTGCGTGAGAAACCCCAACGCGGGAAGACCGAGATGAAAAACGCGCTGCGCGAAAATATAAAAACATTTTTCTGGGCTGCGATCATCGCCGTGGTCATCAGGTCGTTGCTGTTTCAGCCGTTCAACATTCCGTCAAGCTCAATGAAACCAACCTTGCTGATTGGTGATTTTCTGTTCGTCACCAAATTCAGCTATGGCTATTCGCGCCACAGCTTCCCGTTCTCACCCGACCTGTTTTCGGGACGGGTTTTGGCGCGCGCACCCGAGCGCGGCGATGTCGTGGTGTTTAAGCTGCCCGCAGACAATCGAACCGATTTTATCAAGCGCGTGATCGGTATGCCCGGCGATAAGGTGCAAATGCGCGACGGCGCATTGTGGATTAACGGCAAGCCGGTGGAACGCCGGCAAGTTGATGCCTTTGTTGATTATGTGCCGGGCTTGGGCGACCGTGAAATCCGTCAGTATCGTGAAACGCTGCCCAATGGCGTCAGCTATTTCACGCTCGACCAGATCGAAGACGGACCCGCAGACAATACCGGTATTTTTACGGTGCCCGCCGGTCATTATTTTATGATGGGCGATAATCGCGACAATTCCAGCGACAGCCGTATTTCGAGCTATGTGGGCTATGTGCCGCATGAAAATCTTGTTGGGCCGGCGCGGATTCTTTTCTTCTCATTCGACGATCGTTTTTCCATGTTGCAATTCTGGCGCTGGCCGGTCGCGATACGGTATTCGCGGTTGCTGGACACGGTTAACTAATGGATGCCGGGCTGAGGCAGTTCGAGACGGCGCTGGCGTATAGCTTTTCCGATGACGCGCTTTTGCACCGCGCGTTGCGCCATGCCAGCCTGGATGTCGAAGATGATAATGAACATTTGGAATTTCTGGGCGACCGGGTGCTTGGGCTGGTGGTCGCGCAAGAATTACTGGCGCGCTATCCGCAAGAGACGGAAGGCGATCTCGCGCGGCGGCTGGCTGAATTGGTGAGCCGACGCATCTGCGCGGAGATTGCCGCTGAGATAAATCTTCATGCGGTCATCCGCTGCGACCCCGGGCAGCGCGGCGGCGGCGGGATGCCCGCGCGCAATATTCTGGCGAATGGCTGTGAGGCGGTGCTGGGCGCGATTTATCTGGATGGCGGGTTGTCGGCGGCGACAAAAACCATTCTCGGCTTGTGGGGCAAACGTCTCGACGCCCAAACCGACGCCCCGATTGATGCCAAGACCGAATTGCAGGAATGGGCGATGAAACGGAAACACGCCATGCCGGCCTATGAGGTTGTTTCGCAATCCGGCCCGGCGCATGCGCCAACATTTCATGTGTCGGTGACGGTTTGCGATGTCACCGCGGAGGGCCAAGGTGCTTCGCGGCGGCTGGCCGAACAGGCCGCGGCGGCTCAATGCCTCCTCACATTAAGCAAAGGAGGCGCGCCGTGAGCGAAAACACCTGTGGCTTTGTTGCCGTCATCGGCCCGCCCAATGCGGGCAAGTCAACCTTGTCCAATGCGCTGGTGGGGCAGAAAGTCTCGATTGTCACGCAAAAAGCGCAGACCACGCGCATGCGCCTGCGCGCGGTTGTGATGCAGGGGCAGGCGCAGATTATTCTGGTCGACACGCCCGGCATTTTTGTCCCCAAACAACGCCTTGACCGCGCCATGGTCAATGAAGCGTGGCAGGGCGTCGAGGATGCCGACATGATTTTGCTGGTGCTCGACGCAGCGCGCCCTCTGGATACGGAGAGCGAAGCTATTTTGGACAATTTGGAGAACGCCAAAAAGCCGGTGGCGCTGGTGCTCAATAAGGTCGACACGCTGGCCAAGGAGGATTTGCTCGCGCGGGTGCATGAGCTGAACCTGCGGGCAAATTTTACCGATACGTTTTTGGTGTCGGCACTGACCGGCGACGGGCTTGATGTTTTAAAGCAGTCTCTCGCCCAACACATGCCGCCCGGCCCGTGGCTTTATCCTGAAGACCAAGCCGCCGACGTGCCGTCAGCGCTTTTGGCCGCCGAGATTACGCGCGAGAAAATGTTTTTGCGTCTGCACCAAGAACTGCCCTATGCGCTGACGGTAGAAACCGATAAATGGAAGCGCGGCAAGGATGGTAGTATTCGCATCGAGCAAACAGTGTTTGTCAGCCGCGACGGGCAAAAAGCGATTGTTCTGGGCAAGGGCGGCCAGACCGTTAAGGAAATAGGGGCCCAGGCGCGGCTTGAACTTGAAGACGCGTTCCAGTGTCGGGTGCATCTGTTTATTTTTGTCAAAGTTCGTAAAAACTGGCAGGACGATCCGGAACGTTACCGCGTGCTGGGGCTGGATTACGGAGCGTGAGCCATGGAAGCGTGGACGGCTGAAGCTGTCATTTTAGATCGACGCGCGCATGGCGAAAGCAGCGCCATTGTCGATTTCTTCACCCGCGAACACGGGCGCTATGGCGGTTTGGTGCGCGGCGGAAATGCGCGGCGGCTGAAGCCCGCTTTGCAGCCGGGCAATATGGTACAGGCAAGCTGGCGCGCGCGCTTGTCTGAGCATTTGGGTACGGCGACGATTGATCCGGGCCGAGCTTATGCCGCCGAAGTGCTGACCGATCAGGTTTTGCTGGCAGGTCTTTCGGCCATGTGTGCGCTATTAAAAATTATGCCCGAGCGTCAAGCCTATCCGCGTTTGTTTGACACGGTGGTGGTGTTGCTTGAAGCATTGGAAAACCGTGAGGTTTGGCTGCCTTTATTTGTGCGCTTCGAACTGGCCTTGTTGGAAGAGGTTGGCTTTGGGCTTGATCTAACCAGTTGCGCGGCGACTGGAACACGCGAAGATCTCACCCATGTGTCGCCGCGCAGCGGGCGCGCCGTCTCGCGGCAAGCGGCAGCGCCTTATGCCGAGCGCATGTTTGTTTTGCCGGCCTTTCTTTTATCCGCCGATGCATCGCCTGAGGGCGACGATGTTTTGCACGGGCTTAGCCTGACAGGGCACTTTCTCGAGCGGCGTGTTTATAGGGTGGATACATCTGGATTGCCGGCAGCGCGGGGACGTTTTGTCGAGATTTTGCGTGCCAAAGGTGTTCCGGCTTGAAGCCATACGGGAGAATCTGGTTATAAAACGACATGACTGACGCAACCCCCATCGATGGTGACGCTGAACCTGTGAGCCTCAAACAGGCGCTCGAAACGCGCTATCTGGCATATGCGTTGTCGACCATCACGAACCGCGCTTTGCCGGATGTGCGCGACGGTTTGAAGCCTGTGCATCGGCGTCTGCTTTATGCAATGCGCCAGTTGCGCCTTGACCCTGAACAGGGGTTCAAAAAATCGGCGCGTGTGGTGGGTGATGTTATTGGTCGCTATCACCCGCATGGCGACCAGGCTGTCTATGATGCGCTGGTGCGGCTAGCGCAAGACTTTGCCGTGCGCTATCCGCTGGTGGACGGGCAGGGCAATTTCGGCAATGTTGACGGCGATAATGCAGCGGCCATGCGCTACACCGAGGCGCGCATGACAGCGATTGCCGGACTGCTCTTGCAGGACATTGACAGCGACACGGTTGATTTCCGCGCCACCTATGACGGCGAGGATGAGGAACCGATTGTTCTGCCGGCCGCGTTTCCCAACCTTTTGGCGAACGGCGCATCGGGCATTGCGGTGGGCATGGCGACGAGTATTCCGCCGCACAATATTGTCGAATTATGCGCTGCGGCGCTGCATGTGCTGAAGGCGCCAAAAGCGCGGGTCGACACGCTGCTGGAACACGTCAAAGGGCCGGATTTTCCGACCGGCGGGGTGTGCGTTGAGCCGCCTTCTGTGATCCGTGAGGCCTATGCCACGGGGCGTGGCAGCTTGCGTGTGCGGGCGCGTTTTGAAGTTGAGAAAAAACCGCGCGGGCTGTGGCAGATTGTTATTACGGAAATTCCGTATCAGGTGCAAAAGTCGCGGCTGATCGAGAAAATCGCCGAACTGATGCAAAACCGCGCTTTGCCGATGCTGGACGATATCCGCGACGAAAGCGCGGAAGACATCCGCATTGTCATTGAGCCGAAATCCAAGAATATGGCGCCGGAACAAATCATGGCGGTGCTGTTCAAGCAGACCGATTTGGAGACACGGTTTTCGCTCAATATGAACGTGCTGGACAATACCGGCGTGCCGCGCGTAATGGGCTTGCGCGAAGTGCTCGGCCAGTGGCTTGAGCACCGCAATGATGTTTTGGTTCGCAAAAGCAAGTTTCGCTTGGCAAAAATCGAAGCGCGCCTTGAGGTGCTGGACGGCTATCTCATTGCCTATTTGAACCTTGATGAGGTCATTCGCATTATTCGAGAAGAAGACGCGCCGCGCGATGAACTCATGGCGGCGTTTGATCTGACGCAAGTGCAAGCCGAAGCGATTTTGAACATGCGGCTGCGCGCATTGCGTAAATTGGAAGAAACCGCTATTCGCACCGAACATGGCGAATTGGTGAACGAGCGCAAAAGCCTCAAAAAGCTTCTTAAATCGCCAAAGGAACAACAGGCAATCATCGCGGCGGATTTGCGGGCGCTGAAAAAAACCTATCAATCGGACAAGGAATTGGGCGCGCGCCGGACAGATTTTAACGAGGTCTCCGATGACGATCTGCCCGATCCCGAAGCCTTTATCGAAAAAGAACCCGTGACCGTGGTGTGTTCGCAAAAAGGCTGGATACGCGCCATGAAAGGCCATATCGAAAGCGGCGCTGGCCTCACTTATAAGGATGGCGACAAGGCAGCTTTTGTTTTGCACGCCATGACCACCGATCGGCTCATCCTTTTTGTGTCCAACGGGCGCGCCTATACGTTGGATGTGTCGAAGCTGCCGGGTGGGCGGGGCCATGGCGATCCGGTGCGGTTGTTGCTCGATATCGAGCCGGCGGAGGAAATTGTCGAGATGTTTGTGCACGATCCGGCGCGCAAATTGCTGGTGGCGTCGCGCATCGCCAATGGCTTTATTGTGCCGGAAGCTGAACTCGTCAGCACGCGCAAAGCCGGCAAACAGATATTGAACGTGCGTGCGCCCGACGAAGCCGCGGCTTGTGTGCCCGTGATCGGGGACCACGTCGCAGTGTTGGGCGAAAACCGCAAACTTTTATGCTTCAAACTTGCCGATATTCCCGAAATGCCGCGGGGCAAAGGTGTGCGTTTGCAACGCCATGGCGACGGCCATCTTGCCGATATTCGCTGCTATGCCGCCAAAGACGGGTTGAAGCTGACCGACAAAGCGGGCCGCGAGCGTGTGTTCACCGATTTGGACGACTGGGTGGGCTTGCGTGCCCAAGCCGGACGCGTTCGGCCCAAGGGGTTTCCAACCGACGGGCTGATGGGAACGGCATTCGCCAACCGGCTTTAATTATCCGTCACCAGCGCGAATTCGGCCTCGCCTTCATAATTCCAAAATTTGACCCGCAATTTATAATCGCCCGGCGCATAGCGGTCGGCATCCAGCAGCACGGTTTCAATCTGCTCGATGACGGCACGCGCCGCGACAGTGCCATACGCCTTGGTTGTCGGACAGGTATCGGCAAAACGTCTGGCCTGAATAAACTCGTTTTGCGGCGTGGTGACGACGTATCTGAAAATTTTGCACTTATTCTCCGCCTCCAGCGCTTCATCCGTTTCGCTGCGGTTTACCAGGCGCAATACGACGGGCAGGGCGATGACGCCGTTACGCTGTGTCATGAGTTGGTTGGCCGGAACACCGACCACCAGCCCGACACTGCCATCGGCCACGGGCTGGCGCTGATTGTCATAAAGCCCGACCAAGATAATCACTGCGACAATGGCAAATGTCGTCAGAACATAATTGGGGATGCGCGCAATCATATCAGTCTCCGAACACGACTTCAGGCAACCATGTTGCCATTTCAGGAATCCATGCCAGCAACGCCAGCATGATTAATTGGATAATAACGAATGGTATGGCACCGCGGTAGATATCGCCGGTTCGGACGCTTTCGGGAGCGGCCCCTCGCAAATAGAAAAGCGCAAAGCCAAAAGGAGGTGTGAGGAAGGAGGTTTGCAAATTAATTGCCATCATCACACCGAGCCAGACCGGGTCAACCCCCATGCCCAGCAAGACCGGCCCGACAAGCGGCACGACAACAAATATAATCTCGATGAAGTCGAGAAAAAATCCGAGCAAAAACATAACCAGCATTACCGCGGCAACAGCCGTCCAAGTGCCGCCGGGAAGCGATTGCAGCAAATCATGGATTGTGTCATCGCCGCCCAGCCCGCGAAACACCAGCGAGAACAGTGCTGCGCCGATAAGAATGACAAATACCATGGAGGTCGTATGGGTGGTACTCCGCATGGTGGATTCCAAAACGCCGAGCCGATAGGCCGTCAACAGGCTTGCGCCGACAGCCAGCGCGATAACACCGCATAATGCGAGTGCTGTGAAAATTGCCACAAGATCAAGCGCGCCAATATTGTCGCGCTCCAGCCTAAGGTCGAATGTGCTGGCAAGCACGACGACGAGCAGAACGCTGAGCGCGCCCGCCGCCATCAGCCGCTTGCGATTGCCGAGCTTGTGGCCCGCCAGCAAAATTGTCCCGACGGCGCCTACGGCGGCAGCCTCGGTTGGTGTTGCGATGCCTGCGAGGATGGAGCCGAGCACGGAAATAATGAGAAAGATGGGCGCAAACAGCGCGCCCAACAAATCGGACAAGACGAGGTCGTCATCATATTCGGTGGGCGGGGCCATTGACGGCTTAAAGATCGCCAGGCCAACTTGATAGATAATGTAAAGCCCGACCAGCACCAGCCCGGGGATGAGCGAGCCGGAAAACAACTCACCGACGGATACCGTTTCGGGTGCAAAAATGCCCTGTTCGAGCTGTGCTTTTTGATAGGCATTGGCGATCACATCGCCGAGCAGAACCAGCACAATCGAAGGCGGAATAATCTGCCCCAGCGTGCCCGCGGCGGCGATCGATCCGGCGGCCAAGGAGGGGGCATAGCCGCGGCGCAACATGGTCGGCAGCGACAACAGGCTCATGGTGACGACCGTGGCCCCTACAATGCCGGTGGAGGCGGCCAACAAGGCCCCGACAATCGACACAGAAATGCCCAGCCCGCCGCGCACACCGGCAAACAGCCGCGACATGTTTTCCAGCAAATCCTCTGCCACCCGGGCGCGCTCCAGCATGGTGCCCATAAATATGAACAGCGGCACGGCGATGAGAACTTCATTTGTCATAGTGCCGTAAATGCGCTGCGGCAGGGCGTAGAAAAAGCCCATGTCAAAAACATCAAGACCTTGCCCGATAAGCCCAAAGGCCAACGCCACCCCGGCCAGCGTGAACGCGACGGGAAAACCGAGCAGCAAGACCAGACAGGCGGCAGCAAACATTAACAGGTCGAGATAGGCGCTCACATTGCGCTCGCTTTCATAGGATGCAGGCGGTCGGCGGCCTTGATGATGCCGGAAATCGCCTGCAAGGCCAGTTGCACAGCGAACACCAGAATGACCGTTTTCAGAAGAAACACCGCCGGGATGCCGCTGGTCTCGCGCGAACCTTCCAGCACCGACCAAGACAGGCGTACATAATCCAGCGACACCATGAACAGCAACACACAAAATGGCAGCACCAGCAGCGCATTGCCGAGGAGGTCAATCATGGCTTTGCGCGCCACAGGCAGACGCGCATAGAAAATATCCACGCGCACATGGGCATCTGCCAAAAGCGTGTCAGCGGCGGCCATCATGAACAAAACCGCGTGCATGTAAACAATGGCTTCCTGCATCAAAATCGACCCGATGCCGAAAGCATAGCGCATGACAACCACGATGAATTGGACGAGAACCATGGCAACAGACAGCCACATGGCACTGCGCCCGATGGCGTGGTTCACGCGGTCGATCTGACCGGCCAGTGTCCGCGCATGGGCGGCGAGATTAATCATGGGCTGTCAGACTTCCCGGCGCGCCAATGTGTAGGGTTCTTCGCTCTGCGCGCCCCAGCGCATCGAATTTTCGAGCGATGCACGGAAGCTGTCATAGACTTTTTTGGTGAACGGGTCGCGCGCGGCGGCTTCGTTCAAAACCTCGTCCGAAGCCGTTTTCAGGGCTTTCATAATTTCCGGGGAGAAACGACGCACCTGCACATTGTGTCGCGTGATGAGCGTGGCAAGCGCGGCCGCATTGCGATAATTATATTCGCTAAACGTGTTTTCATTTTCTGCCTGACATGCGGTACGTAGAATTTCCTGCTGGCTGGGCGTCATTGAATTCCAGATATCCAAATTTATGCCCGTGGACAGGCCGGCTCCCGGCTCGTGAAAGCCCGGGCAGTAGTAATATTTCGCCACTTGATAAAAGCCCGATGCCAGATCGTTCCACGGCCCGACCCATTCGGTCGCGTCGATGGCGCCGTTTTTCATGCTGGGGAAAATTTCCACACCGGGCAATGACACCGCTGCCGCCCCCAGCTTACGCATAACCTCACCACCCAAGCCGGGCATACGAATTTTCAGACCCTTGAAATCATCCAAGGAATTGATTTCCTTGTTGAACCAACCGCCCATTTGCACGCCCGTATTGGCTGACTGAAACGCGCGAATATTAAATTTGGCGGACAGCGTGTCCCATAATTCTTGCCCGCCGCCGAAATTAATCCAAGCGGTCAGTTCTTGCGCGGTCATGCCGAAGGGCACGGCGGTGAAAAAATTAAACGCCGTTGATTTGCCCTGCCAGTAATATTCGGCGCCGTTATACAGGTCTGCCGTGCCTGTCGACACGGCGTCAAAACTGTCAAACGGGCTGACCAATTCGCCAGCCGCATAGATTTTAATGTCGATTTGCCCATCGGTCATCTCGCGCACGCGCTTGGCAATGTTTTCAGGCGCGGTGCCAAGGCCGGGGAAGTTCTTCGCCCAAGTCGTCACCATTTTCAGGCGGCGTTTTCCGCTTGCATAGGCGGGTGCCTTGGCCGACAGCCCAAGCGCTGCCGTGCCGGTTGCCAGGCCGCCCAATATTTGGCGACGTCCGATTTTTTTATTGCTCATGCGCGTCCTCCCTGATCCGCACTATTTCTCGCGCACCGGACGATAATCTTCCCATCCGTCTTGCCCCAAGCCTTGAAGCGGCGCGAAGCGCTTTTTGTAGGCCATTTTGCGGCAATCTTCTATCAGATATCCCAGATAAATATGGGCGAGCTGGTTGGCTTGCGCGCGGGCGATCTGGTCGAGGATCATGAAAGTGCCGAGGCTACGCTTTTCGACGCGCGGGTCGAAAAACGAATACACCAGCGAAATGCCGTCCTGCATACGGTCACCCAGCAGGCAGGCCAGCAACGCGCCATCTGCCGTGCGGTATTCGGTGACGAATGTGTTGACGGAGGTTTCCTCAACCATGGCGACATAATCGCCCGGCGTCATGTCGGCCATGCCACCATGTTCGTGCCGCGCGTCGAGATAGCGGCGCAGCAGGTCGTATTGTTCGCGCCCCGTGCGCGGCGGGCAGATCGTAGCTGTCAGATCTGCATTTTTGCGGATCAGACGCCGAAACGAGGCCGACAATTTAAACTCGTCGAGTACCACACGAACTGACTGGCACGCCGAACAGGCATCGCACGCCGGACGATAAGCGATCGACTGACTGCGCCGAAAGCCGGCATGGGTCAGCGTATTGTTCAGCGTGTCGGCATCGGCACCTGCAAGATGCGTAAACAGCTTGCGCTCCATCTGGCCCTCAAGATAGGGACACGGGGCGGGTTCCGTTATAAAGAACGACGGTAGCCGCAGGCCGGTTTGTTGGTTCATGAACTCATCCTTTACCACCGCGGCTCAAAATCCGAAATACCACGGCGCGACAATAGAATAGGTTAACCAGACAAGAATAATCAACGGTGTGCCTGCGCGCAAAAAATCGCGGAACTGATAATTGCCGGGCGACATGACCAGCAAATTCGTCTGATAGGCAATCGGCGTTGCAAAACTGCAATTTGCGGCAAACACAACGGCGAGGATAAACGCCAGCGGGTCGACGCCGAGCGAGTTTGCCAAATTCACCGCCAAGGGTGTGAACAAGACCGCCGTGGCATTGTTGGACAAAATATTTGTAATCACGGCGCATAGCAGGAAAAACGCCGATAAAATGACAGCCGGCGCGTGACCGGAAAACAGATAGAGTAGCTGCGCGGCGATAAATTCCGCGCCGCCCGACACAAACAGGGCATGCGACATGGCAAGCGCGGCGGCGACCACAAGAAAAATCCGCAAATCAAAGCCACGGCTGGCCTGACGCACATTGAGCACGCCGCTGACAACCATCAGCGTTGCTCCGGCAACCGAGGCGGCAACGATTGGCACCAGCCCGGTCGCGGCCGAAAGCACCGTTCCGGCAAAAATCAGTCTGGCGGGTTGGGCCTTTTCAAAACGCGGCAATTCGCGCGCTGACCATTCCATCAGCAATGTGTCGCGATTGTCCCGAAGGCTTTCAATATTTGCCTGCCGCCCGATGACCAGCAACACATCGCCGGCTTCCAGACGATTTTCGGTAAGCTCGTGACGCAACATGCGGCGGCGGCGCTGCACGCCGATAATGAAGCAATTGGTTTCATGGGTGAAGCCGGTTTGGTGAACCGCGCGCGCCGCCATGCGCGAGCCGGGCGCGACCACAAGCTCGGCAAGAATGGTTTCTTCATCGCCGTCGGCTTCAATGTCGGGCACCAGCGGCAAAAGCTGGTGCGACAGGGGATGGTCTTTGCTGGCAAGCGCATCAGAAATTTCCTTGCGCGTCGCGGCGACGAATAAGCGGTCACCCGGTGCCAGGGTAATATCGTCGAAGGGCGGCAAAAACGTCTCGCCGCCGCGCTCGATAATTTGCAAGGTCATGCCGATGAGCGCGGGCAAAAACCCGGCCGCCGTGTGCGCCCCGACCAGCGCATCGCCCACGCGCAATCTAAATTCGATGATGAACTGGCGGCCGGATTCGCCGCCATCGCTTTTTTCTTCCATTTCGGTTTCGCCGATAATGCGCGGCATGACGAAAAAAATGTAAAATGTGCCGACGCCCATCAAGATAAGCGCAATCGGCGTTTGTTGGAAAAATCCGAGCGAATGGTCGGTAAAGCGCGCGGCTGCATCGGCGACCAAAAGATTGGTGGATGAGCCGATAAGCGTCAGCATGCCGCCCAATATGGTCATGAAACTCAATGACATCATGTGGCGCGCCGGATTGAGTTTCGCGCGCTTGGCGATGGCGACGATAATCGGGATCGCCATCAACACGACCGGCGTATTGTTGAGCAGGGCGCTGGCAAGCATGGCGCCGATCAACATGCCCCAAATGGCGCGAATCGGCGCGCGCGTCGCGCGTCGGGTGGCGCGGTCGATAAGATTTTCCAACGCGCCGGATTGAAACAGCCCTTGCGCCATCACCAAAAGCGCCATGACCGTGATCAATGCCGGATTGCCGAAGCCCGCCAGCAATGCTGTGGCATCAAGAAGGTTCGTGCCGTCGGGCCCGATTTGCGGAAACACGGTAAACAGCAGCAACATGGCGACCAGCGCCAAAAGCGAGGTCATTTCAATCGCCACGAATTCAGTGACATAAAGCACCATGGCACCGGCGATAACGGCGAAGGTGAGCCACATGTGAAATTCAGAAATCATCTATTCCCGTCTTGGTTGATCGCATTGATGACAACACTAGATTCAGCACAGTGTTTAAGGCATAAGAGCATCATTCAAACATTAAGGGTCTGGAAAATGAACGAACACCGTCGGCTACGCAACGCTTTTGGGCAATTTGGCACCGGCGTCGTGATCATAACCATCACCAGCCCACAAGGTAACACGCTCGGCTTGACCGTGAACAGCTTCTCGTCGGTTTCGCTTGACCCGCCGCTTGTGTCTTGGTGCCTTGCCAATAATTCGGACATGATGGCGCGCTTTGCCGAAGCCGAAAGGTTTTGCGTCAATATATTGTCGGCCGAGCAAGAGGATCTGTCAAATGCCATGGCACAGCCCGGCACGCACGAACTTGCGCCATCGCATATTGAAACCAGCGCCACGGGCGACAAACGCATCATTGGCGCGTTGGCGCATCTCGACTGTCGTATTCACGAACGCATCATGGCGGGCGACCATGTCATTTATATGGGATATGTCGAAGGGGCTGATTGCGCCGAAACACCTGTCGCGCCGCTATTATATTTTCGCGGCGCGTATGCAGGTTTGGCCTAAACCCGTTTGACAAAGCGCGCAGGAGGCAAGTGACATGCGGGTTGCATTTATCGGACTTGGTGTCATGGGGTATCCCATGGCGGGGCATTTGGCTAAGGCCGGCCTCGATGTCGTGGTTTATAATCGCACGCGCGCAAAGGCTGAGGCTTGGGTCGATGCCCATAACGGCCAGTTGGCATCCACGCCGGCAGCGGCGGCGAAAGGCGCATCAATGGTTTTTGCCTGTGTGGGCAATGACGCCGATTTGAACGCCGTGATTACGGGCGATGACGGCGCGGCGGCGGGCATGGATGCAGGCGCCCTTTTGATCGACCACACCACAACTTCGGCTGATATTGCCCGCAATCTGTCGGCGCGTCTTGCCGAACAAGACTGCTATATGTTGGACGCGCCGGTATCCGGCGGTCAGGCGGGGGCGGAAAACGCGGCGCTGACAATTATGGTGGGTGGGCCGCAAAACATATTCGACACCGCCCGGCCCGTGCTAATGCATTACGCGCGCGCCGTACGCCTGATGGGGCCGACAGGAGCCGGTCAACTGACCAAAATGGTGAACCAGATTTGCATTGGCGGGTTGTTGCAGAGCCTCTCCGAAGCCCTGGTGTTCTGCGAAAAGGCCGGGCTGGACGGGCGCGCCGTGGTCGATGTGATTTCCAAGGGCGCGGCGCAAAGCTGGCAGATGGAAAACCGTTTTGAGACCATGATCGACAACCGTTTTGATTTTGGTTTCGCCGTAGACTGGATGATCAAAGATTTGGATATCTGCCTGGCGGAAGCAGAGCGCAATGGTGCCGATTTGCCGATCACGCAAATCATCCGGGATTATTATGGCGACGTTCGGGAAATGGGCGGCGGGCGCTGGGATACGTCGAGTTTGATTGCGCGGCTTAGAAGAAAATAAAATTATTAGAAATAATTATCTTCAATAGAAATAAATAACAAAAAATAACTGTGTTTAATTTTATT
>CAJXCG010000023.1 GCA_913051715.1 uncultured Rhodobiaceae bacterium | reverse complement strand
TGCAGCCCAAGCGCCCGCCATCGGCTTGAGCGAAGAACAAGCGCAACTGATTGATATTGCCGCGGGTTTCTGCCGAGACAAATCTCCGGTCGACCAAGTGCGCGCGCTGCTTGAAGAAGAAACCGGTTTTAACCCCGATATCTGGCAGGAAATCGCCGAGCTTGGCTGGCTGGGCATCGGTATTCCCGAAGCCTATGGCGGCATCGGGCTGGGTTTGGGCGAACTGGTGCCGATTGTCGAACAAATGGGACGCCATTTGCTGACGACGCCTTATGTCAGCACGGCATTGGCGGCGCAGGCCGTTTTGCGCGGCGGCACCGAGGCGCAGAAAAACGAAATTTTGCCCAAGCTCGCCACGGGCACGGCGGCGACGCTGGCGGTGTGCGAAGACCATGGCGACTGGAACCTCGCTCATGTTACCTGCACGGGCACGGTGACGGACGATCAGGTGGTGCTTTCCGGCACAAAATATCTGGTGTCGGATGTCCGCGATGCGGCTTTTGTCGTCGCGAGTGTGGCGGTCGACACGCAAGCGGCGCTCGTAATTATTCCCGCCGATGCGATTGCGCCGGATGCGATACGGCGGGAAAAAATTATCGACGAAACCCGCCGCGCCTTTGCCGTGACGCTGGATGGTATCAGCTTGTCTGCCGATGCGTTGATGGACCCGGCCATGACAGCCGATACGCTGGCGCATATCGAATTGGCTGCCGCATTGCTGGCGGCGGCTGAAATGTGTGGTGGCACGTATAGTGTCATTGACTACACGCTTGATTATCTGAAAACGCGCAAGCAATTTGGCAAGCTCATCGGTGGCTATCAATCGCTCAAACACACCATGGTGGACGCGCATATGGGATATGAACGCGCGCGCGCGCATTTATATTCGGCCGCCTTTCTGTTCGGTCAGCAGGGCGAGGGCGAGATCGCCATCCGCATGGCGAAGGCCGAGGCGGAAGAAGCATTTGCCTTCGCCGCCGACCGCGCCATTCAGTTCCATGGCGGCTACGGCTTTACTTATGATTGCGATGCCCAGCTTTATCGCCGCCGCGCCATTTGGAATGCCGCGCTTTATGGCGATGCGCGCTATCACCGCCGCAAACTTGCTGATTTGATGTTTTGATTTTGTGCCGGCCTATGCGGTGGGGACAGCAGGACAGCATTGCCGGCGCGGTAATGATATCGCTTATAATCATAGATATCTCTGAGGTATTGAGATATCTATGGAAAATCCCATAAATTAATAGCAAGCTGATAAAAGTTTAAGCGGAAGAAAATCCATGAAAGTACAGAAAAATTTTGATTCCAAAGTTTTCAAAAAGGGTCAAACGATTTTCAATGTCGATGAGCCGACCGACACATTATATCTGATCCAGAGCGGCAAAGTAGCCATCCACGCGCGCGAGGGTCTCAAACTGGCGACGCTCGAATCAGGCGAAATGTTCGGCGAGCTGGGGTTTTTGACCGGCGAAATGAAGCGCACGGCGTCGGCGGTGGCGGAGACCGAATGTGTGATCAATGTCATTTTTCCCGACGTGATGCAGCGCAAAGTTGACGAAGCAGACCCTGTGTTGCGCGCGCTTGTCCGCAATTTGACCATCCGCCTTTCCGAAGCCAATAATCTGAGTGAGAAATACTGGCTGGAATTGAACGTCTATAAGGATTTGACCTAAGCCTGCACCGGATTATTGCCCGGACTGAAATTTCTGAATTCTGTTTGCGACATCTTTTTCGAGGTCTCGGAAAAACAGCGTGTAGTCATACAGGTGGTAGGCGTCGGGGGGAAATTCCATAAGCTTTCCGGGCGGCCTATCGACGACGAGATACCCATAAGTTGCGTCAAGCTGGGCGCTAATTTTCTCATCCGCCGGCGTTTCGTACCCCAAAAATTCAAAATCCACTGCGCCCTCAGAATTGGGGTTATACGCCTGCGCCAGCGCATTTTCATTAGTGTAGCGCGGATAGGCTGGCCCCAAATGGTCGTGCGCCGGTGAAGCCAATTTGCCGCCGGTCACCGGATTAAAGCCGATAATTTTATGCGGTGTCTCTTTGGCTACAAATTCATAACCGTCCCACACCAGGCCGCGCTGGAAAACATCCGCCTTGAAATTCGGGCCGACCGTGTCAAAGGCGATGAGGCATCCGGTTTGCGCGGCACTGTCGGCGATAGGAATATTATCGACAGCGGCCAAGTATTTTTTTTCGGAAATTGCCGCCCCGATCAAATAGGCGGCAATCATACGCGCGCGCGAAGGGCTGGCGTTGAGGGTCTCCTTCAGAATTCGCGCACAATGGATCGCGCCCTGACTGTGTCCCGCAATGATGAAGGGGCGTTCTTTATTGATGTTGGAAATAAAATACGAAAAGGCCGCTGCAACATCATCATAAGCCAAGCGCAATGCGTCGCGCCCGTTTGTGTCCTGGGCAAAAAACGCAGCCAATGTCGCCTGCCTGTATTTCGGCGCGTAAATATTGCCGTGCTGGGTGAAAACGCCGGCTTGGGGCGGCAAAACCAATTGCTCGACGAGATGCGACGATTTGGGGTCATTGATCGGCGCGTTCCAGCTTTTGGGGCTCAAATAGGTTGTCGGGTTAACAAAAAACACATCTACGGCTTTGGGGTCTTGCGCGGCATCAAGGAATGAATTGCGGTTGGCGGGCCCGGATCTGTTCGGCACCGGATACCACGCATTTTCATCCGCATAATCGGGGGCTTTGGGCGGCTCGGCTTTTGCAAAAACCACTTTGGGGGTTATTTTCATACGCACAAAAAACAGCAGCAAAGACAGTTTGAGGTTTGACCGGAAGGCGAAAACACCCAAGCCCAAAATAGCGAGGATGACAGCGCTGATTATAAGGGCGTTGGTGACCATTTTATACGATCTCCGAAAAATAT
The DNA here is from genome assembly GCA_913051715.1 of uncultured Rhodobiaceae bacterium. Classification (GTDB taxonomy): domain Bacteria; phylum Pseudomonadota; class Alphaproteobacteria; order RS24; family RS24; genus UBA7378. The sequence continues at coordinate 17,938 of CAJXCG010000023.1, read as the reverse complement.
ATTGGCTTTAGGCTTGGCTCTGCAACGGGCCGTCAAAATGAATGTCCACCTTGCTCAGTCGCGCAATCAGCGCATCCCCCAGCCCCGACGCGCTGGTCAGTACGCCCCCGTAACCGGCTCCGCCCGGCAAGTCATCGGCATTTTCAACAAGGCACAAAGCGCACTCGCTCACCAGTTTCGATGTCACTTTGTAGCCCGGATCGCCTTTGCCGTGCATGGCAAAAACCGATTTGTCGCCGCGCTCGGTTTCGACGATAAATTTGCAGTCAAACCAGCCATTATCGCGTTCGGCTTGCGACGGCCCTTGGCCGGGTTGTTTTAATAGTGGGCGCACCAGCTTGCGTAGCGGCGTCATCACAACAAGCGCCATGGCCCCCAGACCCAGCGCGCTCAAAATGGCGCGCCCACGCGAGCGGTTAAAGGCATATTCCTGATAGGTGAAATTTTGCCCGTATGGTTCCTGGCGCAAGCCCAACAGCGCCGCCGAGCGGCGCACCACGCGCGTGTTTGCCCCGGCCATGACAAACGGCCCCGACCAGCCGTCAATTTCGCGCTTGCGCGCAATTTCGATTGTGTCGCGGCTTTTGGTGTGCATCTCTTCGCTATAGCTGTCGGGTGGGTTCAGCAGAAACGGGTCGGTCAATTCGTCTTTCAGGTCGAGATCGCCCATGGAAAAAATCGTTTCCAGCGTGCCGCCGGATGCGCCGCCCTTGAAACTGTGAAAGGACTCGACCCGCTTGATCTGCGTGCCCAGTTTGCGGACGCTGAAAAAACAGCCCAGATCAGACGGAATTGAGTCAAACCCGCACGAAGGAATAATACGGACGCCCTTGGCGGCGGCGGCCTCGTGATGCTTGGCGATCATTTCCTTAACCCAGAAATTCTCGCCCGTGATATCGACATAATGCGTGGCATTTTCAACGCACGCTGCCACCAGCTTTGAGCCATATCTGTGAAACGGGCCGGCCGTTGACAAAACGACCTTGGCACGTGCCGTCATCGCTTTGAGCGCGGCGTCGTCATCGCCATCGGCGATAAGAATTTCGACCTCTGGTGAAAGGCTGTCCTGCACCGCCTTCAGCTTGGCTGCGTTGCGCCCGGCAATCGCCCATTTTATCGCGCGGCCCGTAGCATGAATATATTCGGCACATAATTGCCCGGTAAAACCCGTTGCGCCGTAAACAATAATATCCAAATCTTTCACTGGAGCCTCCCTCTCGCAAATTTTCTTTGCGACAGCATTATAGGCGCTTTTTCGCGCGGCGTCGCGTATCCGCCGCGATCTCGCACAAAATTCACTTGCCCCGTGGCAGCGGTTTCTTCACCCTGAAGGCCAATGGCAGATGGTGCAACGACAAACAGCAGGTCGGCCGATGTGGTGGTGTTCACCGATCTCGATGGCACATTGCTCGACCATGACACCTATTCTTTTGCGCCCGCGCAGCCGGCTTTGGCGGCTTTGGCGGCGCGTGCCATTCCGGTTGTGCCCGTAACCAGCAAAACCCGCGCCGAGCTTGCACCCCTGATGGCACAGCTTGGATTATCGGGCGCGGCGATTGCAGAAAACGGTGGCGTTATTATGCACGCCGCTTCACCATCCGACACAAAACCCGATATACCCGTCACCCGCCAAACGATTACCGCCGCGCTTGACGCGCTGCCGACGGATTTGCGAAGCCCGATGCAGTGCTTTCAAGATATGGATATCGGCCAAATCGCGGCAGTGACGGGGCTGTCGCCTGACGATGCGGCGCGCGCCGCCGCGCGCGAGGCCAGCGAACCGTTTCTTTGGCGCAAATCCGGCCCACCGCCTGCGACGCTGAGCGAGGCGCTCGCAAAATATGGTTTGTGCGTGACGCGGGGTGGGCGGTTTTTTCATATTGTGCCCCCGCGCGACAAGGCGGCGGCCATCGCCACCGTGCTCGCCGCCCGGCAAACCCGCCCGCAAAGCTGGGTGCTGGGGGACGGGCCGAATGATGTTTCCATGTTGCTGGCAGCCGACAGGGGGGCGTTGATTGCCAATGCCCATATTGACACACAAGCGCTCTTACCTGCCGGTCATTGCCTTTATATCTCGCGTCAATCCGGGCCGGCGGGCTGGCACGAGGCGATTGTCGCTTTTCTGCAAGCGGAATTTGGCTAGACTATTGATCTTGAAAAGAGGGCACGCATGTCAGATTTTTTTCAAAATGGTAACGTATCAACCTTGCATAATCTGACCCGTCGGTCGGTCGAAGATATTGAGGCCGAGCTTGTCAATTTTGCAGCCAATCGCCCGATCGGGCTGGTTTTGCCGTCTTTATATTCCGAGCTGGAAGCGCCGGCATTGGAAAACATTGTTTCGGAACTCACCAAGGTGCCATATCTGAGCCGCATCGTGATCGGGCTTGACCGTGCTGACGCCGATCAGTTTGCCCACGCCAAGGAATATTTTTCGCGTCTGCCGCAAGATCACGTCGTGATTTGGCATGACGGCCCGCGCATGCAAGCCCTTGACGAAGAGCTGGCAAGCCTCAGCCTCGCGCCGCCCGAACTCGGCAAAGGCCGCAATGTTTGGTATTGCTTCGGCTACATGCTGGCGGCGCGCGATGTTTTTGCCATTGGTCTGCACGATTGCGACATTGTCACTTATGAACGCGCCATGCTGGCCCGCCTGCTATATCCCGTTGTGAACCCGGTTTTTCCTTATGTTTTTGCCAAAGGATATTACCCGCGCATTGCCGGCGACAAGCTGGGCGGACGCGTCACCCGTCTGCTCATCACGCCTTTGCTGGCGGCGCTGCGAAAGGTTTGCGGCGATAGCAGCTATTTGCGCTTTCTGGACAGCTTTCGTTATCCGCTGGCTGGCGAGTTTGCCATGCGCAGTCACGTTGTGGCGGATATTCGTATTCCGTCCGATTGGGGGCTGGAAATTGGCGTCTTGTCGGAAGTGCGCCGCAATTATTCAAACCGGGTTATCGCCCAGGTCGATATTGCCGATAATTACGACCACAAGCACCAAAAAGTCTCGGCGGATGACGCCAGTCGCGGGCTGTCGCGCATGAGCGTCGATATCTCAAAGGCCATATTCCGCAAGCTGGCGACCGACGGCGAAATATTTTCCGCGGAAAAATTTCGTACCGTCAAAGCAACCTATTTCCGCGAAGCGCTGGACCGCATTGACAGCTACTATAATGACGCGCTGATGAACGGGCTGACGCTTGACCGCCACGCTGAGGAAGCCACAGTCGAGTTGTTCGCCAAAAACATTATGGTCGCCGGTGAAACCTATCTGACCAATCCGATGGAAACCCCGTTCCTGCCCAGTTGGAACCGCGTCAATGCCGCCTCACCCGATTTTCTGGGGCGCTATGCCGAGGCGGTGCGTCTCGATAATGCGGGCAAATAGGACGGGGTTCAGCGCGCGTCTTTTTCTTCATTGGAAATCCAAACTGTCTGGTAAGGCACAAGCTCCAATTCTTCGTCTTCCGGATTGACGGTCACGCCGCTTAACAGGTCAACCCATTTGGTGTCGGCAAAAAGGTTCATATCGCGCAGGCTCAGGCGCTTATTCTCGCGCGTGATATTCGTTACCACAAAAAGTGATTGGCGTCGGTCAAGGCTTTGACGCCAAAAGCCGAACATGCCGGGTTTGATGTGCAAGGTGAATTGCGTGGCATCGGGGTGGAAGGCTTTTTGTCGGGTTCGTATGTCGAGGCGTCGTCGCAATTCGAAAAAGACCTGCGCCATCGGCGTTTCGCCATTGGCGAGTTGATCGTCAATATGTGCGGCGTGCCATTGTGTTCGGTTGAGCGATCTGTTTTGTCCGGTGCGCGCGGCGCGGTCTTCATCATTTTCGGCAGCCAGAAAGCTCTGCACGTAAAATGCCGGAATACCCTCAAGCGACATCATGATTGTCTGCGAGGCAATGAAGCGGTCGATCTGGTGGGCATCCGGCCCGTCCACCGAGCCCTTGAGGGCGGAAAATAATGTGGTGTTCATTTCATACGGCACGGTGCGCGCGCCAAAGCTCCGCATGGTCAAACGCCCACCAAAACCCTGAACCGTGTCGGTCATGCGGGTAATCTCTTCGGGTGGCAGCAGGCCTTCCACCGGACGCAACCCAATGCCGTCATGGCTGGCCGAGAAATTGAGCACGGTGCAGCCATCGGGCGTGGGCGAGGTGCTCATCATCCAGCGCCGTAAATAGGTGGAGCGTCCGGTCAATAATGCATGGACGAGAAGCGGCGGTAAGCTGAAATTGTAAATCACATGCGCTTCATTGCCATTGCCGAAATATTCGAGGTTTTCATGCGCGGGCACATTGGTCTCGGTAATCAGCCAGACATTGTCTTCGAGATGGTCGACCAAACTACGCATCAGCTTGATAATCTCGTGGGTTTCATCGAGATGCAGGCAGGTGGAGCCGGATTTTTTCCATAAAAACCCGACAGCATCGAGGCGAAACACACGCACGCCCTTATCGATATAAAGACGCAGCAAGCGGACAAATTCACACAAGAGGTCGGGATTGGAAAAATCAAGGTCGACCTGATCCGGCCCAAAAGTGCACCAGACAAGTTTTTCGCCCGACGCCGTTGTATGGGCATATAACAGAGGCGAGGGACGCGGACGAATAACTGCGCTTACATCGTCATCGGCGGCGGCGGTTTTTATGTAATGGCAGCCTGGGGCCGCGCCGTCCAAAAACTGGTGAAACCAGGGATGGTCGGCGGAGGCGTGATTGATGACAACATCCGACATCAGCCGAAAGTTTTCCCCGATCCGCAAAATATCGTCCCAGTCGCCCAAATCCGGTCGCACGGTTTCATAATCGCTGACGGCAAACCCATCATCCGATGTAAACGGAAAAAACGGCAGAATATGCACGCCATTGACAACCCCGTTCAGATGCCCCCGGAGAAAATGAAGGGTGTTTTGCAATGGCCGGCGCGTGTCACAAAGAATGGTATCGCCATAGGTAATCAAAAAACTATCGGCTTGCGACCATGGCAGCGATGGCCCATTGGCGCTCGGGTCACGGGGCGGGCGTGTGTCGGGTGCAAGCCCGAAGGCCGCGCAAATTTTATCGCTCAATTTGCCCGCGTCCGCCGCCGGATAAATCAATTCAATGTGATGGGATATCGTTTCACGCAGCACGGGCCGGATACTTTCAATTCAAGAATTACTCATAGCCCTAAGCGGGAAATATTCATAATCGGCATTGCGCCTGAACGCAAAGTCGGCGCGCGCGGTCAGGTCGTCCCAAATGCCCAATGTCCAGCTTTCATAATGCGCGCAAAAAGCGGCAACCTCGCCGCGATCGGCAAATTGCCAAACGCCGCTCTCATGGGCATTGCCTTTTTCTTGGTGCCACCGACTGTCGATCACTTCTTCAAAATTATTCTGCCGCAGCAATAGCGTAGCCTGACACATATCCCATACGGGCTGATAGGCGCGCGCGCTGGCTTGCGACCATTTTTTCCAAACCGCGTGCGGGTCGTGGGTTTCTTCCCAGCCATTTTGCGGGCTGGGTTTGATACATTCGGCGCGGCTGCCGACGCACCAGCCCTCGAGCAATATGAAATCCGGACACGTCGAAACCAGCGTGCCGTCGTCGTCGGGCAGGGTGTCGTCGTGACTTTTGCTGAAGCGCGGCAGGCGTAATGAAGTGTCGGCTGACAGGGTTTTCAGCGCGCGCAACACTTGGGTCAAAAGCCCGACATCATGCGTGCCCGGCACGCCGCGCGTGGCGCATAAAGGGTGCACGGTTTCGGCCAGATGTTGACGCGCGGCTTTGGGCAAATAGAAATCGTCCAGTGACACGGTCAGTGCCGTTTTGCCCTGCTTTTGCAAGGCCTTCACCAAAGCCTGACACAGGGTTGTTTTACCCGCACCCTGTCCGCCCGATATGCCCAAAATAAACGGTGACGCCGCGTCGCGCGCAAGAAGAAAGCGACAAAGATCGGCAACCAAATCGTCAAGTTTCATGTTTGCAAATTAAAACGCAAAGGCGCTTGGGTAAAGGAAAGATAGCCCGGCGACCACTTAAAAGGGGGAGTTTCAAGCACCGTCGAACCCAACAAACCGTGCCGCATCGGCAACGGATTTGCGATGCGAGACGACGGCATTGGCCGGAAAACTGTCATCAGGCCAGCCCATGGCGACGGCTTTCATGATCACCTGATCATCGGCAATGCCTGCATGTTCGCGCACAACGGGCGATTGCATAATGCCCTGGCTGTTGATCACTGCGCCCAGCCCCCGCGACCAGGCCGCATGGACCAGCGCCGTCGTCACCGCGCCGCAATCAAATGCGGTGTCATCGCTATCGGCCAGTTCACGGTCATAGGTAATGATGATACACACCGGCGCATCGAATTGGCGAAAGCCGCGCAGTACCCAGTCTTGGCGCGCCTCGGTGTCTTCGCGCGCAATGCCCATGGCGGCGAAAAGTTGCTTGGCGACATCCACCTGCCGTTGGCGATGCTGGCCTTCAAATGCCTTGCCGATGCGAAACTCGCGCGAATGTGGCACACCGGCCAAATTGCGCTCAGTATTGCCGGCGCGGATCTTGTCGAGTTCGGCGCCCGTGATAACCGTGAAATTCCAAGGCTGGGTGTTCATCGACGATGGCGCGCGCATGGCGAGTGTCAGAATTTCTTCGATCAGCGCTTTGGGCACGGGCTTTTGCAGATAGCCCCTGATCGAACGGCGACCCAAAACGACATCATCATACGGCATGGTCATGGCTGATTGCTCCTTTGCGGGCTGAAACACACTTTATATGTGTCAAAAAGCCCGGCGATGTGCAATCAGAATAGTCGACGATTAATGTTGCACGAAAAACCGCGCGATTTGGTCGCTTGCCGGAACAACATAGTCTTCGCGGTAATATAAATCGAAGTGATCCGCGTCTTGGAGAACCAGTTTTTCCTTAGGGCCGCTCAACTGTTTGTGCAGGCGCTCTGCCCCCGACCGCGAGACCGCCTCGGCCCCGATTACCATGGTCACGGGACGGGTGGAAAGTTCTGCGGCATCATCATAAATCGCAAAACTCGAGACCGGCCCGACCGAGATTATCGACAGCGCGTTGCGCCAGCTTGGTGTGTCGCCGGGCATGCCGGGCAAGTAATATCCTGTCATGCCCTTAACAATGCCGCTGGCTTGATCCACGGCTTCAGGCTCGGTGGGCACGAGCTGGCCCGTGCTTTGCGTATTCAGCGCGCGCGCCAAACCACCGGCCGAGCGCATCAACAGGCGCGGCACGGTGCCGGGGTAATTGTCCTCGCGTGAGGTAAGAAACGGACTGACCATGCCCACCGCCTTGATGTCGCTATTGCTGACCGCTGCTAGCCCCGCAAAACCCGCTCCGGCACAAATGCCCAGACTGTAAATTTCGTCTTTGCGGCTAAATTGCAGACCCTTCAAAAACGCGATTGAGGCATTGATATCACTGGCAATGCGATAGGCGTCCAGCAAAAGCGGTTGGCCGCCGGAGCCGCCAAAGCCACGCGGATCAATCGCCATGGCGGCGAAACCGCGCTGGCTCATTTGTTGAGCATAAATGCCGGCGGTTTGTTCTTTGACGCCGGAGGCGGGCGGGTTGACAATGACGATCGGGAAAGTTTTTCCGCTGGCAAAATCGGCCGGCAGGTAAAGGTCGCCGACGATTGTTTCGCCATTGGCTTGAAACGAGGCCGGATTTTTACCGGGTTTCAAATCTGCCTCATTGATGGTTGTTGTGATGTCAAAGCGCGTTTCAACCCGGTGCGATGCGCCTTCATAAGCGAGCCCAAATCCAACGATCACGAAAAGCGCGCACGCAACAGCGCTCAAACCAATTACTGTTATTTTTTTCCAATTTTTAGTCATAAAGGTCGTTCCTTTCTTGATTTGGCATATTATTTTTGTAAACAGACGTTTACTAAGCGATATGAGAATGTTTGTCAACAGTTGTTTACATGCGCCGCGTACAGAGGCCGTCGGGAGAACGACTGCGCTACCGCGTTGCCACACCGCACAATTTTTTCGAGGAACGAAACTGAAGGAAAATGGTGCCCAGGGGCGGGATCGAACCACCGACACGCGGATTTTCAGTCCGCTGCTCTACCAACTGAGCTACCTGGGCGATACGACGCGGGAACCGCGTCAAGCCAGCGGTTTATATGTCATTAACGCTGCCATGTCTAGGTGCGTGGGCGCGCCACCTCATTCAAAGGCTAGAGCGCCAAGGTGAACCCGCCATTGACCGGGTAGGTCTGGCCGGAAATCCATTCGCTGGCATCAGAAGCCAAATATAGCGCCATATTTGCGATGTCATTGGGCTTGCCGGGGCGGCGCACAATATATTTCGACATGGTGCCTTTCATTCTTTCTTCATTGTCCAGCCAGGCTTGCGTTGCCGGCGTTTCGGTGAGTGAAATCACAATGTTGTTGGCGGTTATCTGGTGGCGCGCCATGGTGCGCGCAACCGAGCGCATGAAGCCGGCCGCGCCGGCCTTGGCGCCGCTATAGATTTCCATGCCGGCATCCCCATAGCGGCTGGCATCGGAAATAATCGAAATGATGCGGCCGGGCGCTTGGCGTTTCATCATGGCGGGCAGCACCGCGCCGACGCAATTAATCACCCCGTAGAAATTTACGCCAATGGTAGTGTCCCAAACCTCGCGGTCGGTTTCCCAAAACGGCTTTGTCCGATCCGGATGCGGGTTGGCACCTGCATTGCCCGCATTATTGACCAGCACGCCGACCGGCCCCAACGCCGCTTCGACCTTGGCGACCATGGCGTGGACGCTGGCGTGGTCGCTGACATCGGCTTGCACCGCTACGGCCTTGCCGCCTGCGGCGTTAATGGCATCGGCCACAGCTTCGGCGCGTTCGAGAAAATAATCATTAACCGCAACGCCGCCCGAATTTGTGGCCGCGGCAAGATGTTTTGCGATTTGGGCGCCAACGCCCTGACCAGCTCCGGTGACGAGGCTTACGCGCCCGCCCATATCAAGAATATCGTTCATAATTTCCCCCTCGCAGCCCGTATGGCCCGATTAATTAACCTGTCGTGACTTGCCTTCCCAGAAAGGTGCGCGCAGGTCGCGCTTCAACACTTTGCCCGCGCCGGACAGGGGCAGCGGCGTGTCGCGCAATTCCGACGAGCGCGGCAGCTTATAATTGGCAATCAACGGCCGGCAATGCTCGATGATTTCGTCTGTGGTCGGTGCCATGCCCGGTTTCGGAACAATGATTGCGTGCACTGCTTCACCCCATTTGTCGTCCGGAATACCGATAACAGCGACCTCAGCGACAGCTTCGTGCACCGAAATCGCACTTTCGACTTCGGCGGAAAAGACGTTTTCACCGCCTGTGACAATCATGTCCTTCATCCGGTCGGCGATAAAGATAAAGCCGTCATCGTCAATATAGCCGCCATCGCCCGTGTGCACCCAGCCATCGACCAATGTGGCCGCGGTTTGCTCTTCCAATTTCCAATAGCCTTGCATGGCGCCCATGGAGCGCGCGCAAATTTCGCCGACATCGCCGGTAGCAACCTTATTGCCATCTTCGTCGATGATTTTGACTTCGGTGCCAGGCACCGGACGCCCCGCCGAGCGCAATTTGGAATTATTGCCCCCCAGCACATGAAATTCGGGTTGCAGCGTCGTCACGATGGGCGCTAGTTCTGTTTGTCCATAGCCTTGAACGATTTTCAGATGCGGCATGCGCGCGATCAAATCTGTCAGCAAACCCTCCGGCATGGGCGATGCGCCATAGGTGAGATATTGCAGCGACGCCAGACGCGCCGGGTCGAAAGTGTCTGAATTTAACAACATGCCGATCATTGTCGGCACCATGAGAGCGTGGGTGACGCCATGCGTTTCGATGGTGCTCATCACGGCTTCAATATCGAACATCGGCACATAGACATGGGTTGCGCCGACGGCTGTTTGCCCGCCGCTGGCAGCACCATCGGCCAGATGGAACATCGGCGCGGCATGCAGATAGCTGCTTTCGGGGCGTGCCTCAACCATCTTCGACATCACCAAATTATTGTACCAGAGCGCGCGGTGCGGCAGCATTACGCCTTTGGGAAACCCGGTTGTGCCGCCCGTATAGTAAAGCCCGGCAAGGTCTTCGCCCTGGCGCATCGCGTCATCGCACAAACTGCCTTGCGCCACCAGATCTTCAAACGCCAGCATGTTTTCGGGCATCTCGCCATCGTCGAGATAAATCACTGTTTTCAGCTTTGGACATTCGGCGCGAATTTCATCCACCACAGGTGCAAAGGCTTTGTCGACGAATAATATTTCCGCTTCAGAATCGTTCAGCGAATAGGCGTTTTCAACGGCTGTCCAACGAATATTCATCGGCACCACGGCGGCACCCGCCCACCAGACCGCATGATAATATTCAGTATAGCGGTCTGAGTTGAGCGCCAAAATCGCTACCCGATCGCCAGCCGCCGCCCCCAACTTGCGTAGGCTGTCGGCAAGTTTTGCCACGCGCTCGCGGTGCTCGTGCCAGTTGCGCGTGCGTGTGCCCATAACCGTGGCAATGGCTGTCGGCCGCGTATCCGCCGCCGCCATCATAAATTGCGTGAGATTGGTCATGGCCCGGCCCCCCGATCACGCGCATGCAACACACATACGCGATTTAGATTTCTACCCTCAACTCCGTTTTATTTTTCCAAAATGAAACCGCAAAGGCAAAGAAAAAAAAGCCGCCGCGTCCTCGGAAAAAGCCAAAGCACTAAAAGCTGGCCGCCAGCGCGCGCGTGCCCGCCAGCATTTGTTTGAAGGTGGGGCGTAATTGATTGGCCGTTGTTTGCGGGCTTGCAAAATTGGCGATCACCAAATTTTTGGCGCGATTGACATAAATCACTTGCCCGTGCACGCCCATGGCAACCCGCTCACCTTGGCCGGCATCGAACTGCCACCAAAAGCTGCGATAACCGCTAAACCCGTCAATAAAGCGTTCGTGGTCGGCATCGGCATTGACGCTGGCGGCTCCGGCGGCATGGTCTTCCTCGCGCATGTTATATGTGTCTTTGATCCAGCTTTCGGGCGCGATTTGCGTTTCGCCAAGCCGACCGTCATTCAGCGCCATCAGGCCAAAGCGCGCTGCGTCGCGTAAAGTGGTGTTGTAACCACCCGTTGCAATCGGGGCGAACGACACATCCGTCGTGAACACGGCGTCGTGCTCGGCGCCCAGCGGTGCCCAGATATTTTCCCGGATAAAATCAACAATCGGTTCGCCGGTGACGCGCTCGACCAGCCAACCAATGACATCGACATTGGGCGATTGATACTGAAACATCGCGCCTGTTACGCCGTCATCGGCCTGACGGAATTGCGGCAGCATATCGCGCACGCCGCGCGGCTCGTCGGAAACGGCCGGATTAATTGAATAGAGGGAGAAATCCGCCATAAAGCCCAGCCTTCGGAAATATTCCAGATGCACGCTGCCCGGGGTCATTTCGTCATATTCTTCCGTATAGTCTAGGGCGGTCACCATATTGAGCACGTTGCGGATAGACACTTGCCCGAAGACACTGTCGGCAAGTTCGGGCAGATAATGTGCTGGCGGTTTGCTCTCATCAATATCGAGACGCGCTTGGGCGATGCCAAAGGCTGTCGAGATCAGCGATTTTGTCATGGAGAACCAAATATGATGGTCGCTGTCGCGGAAACCGTCATAATAACGTTCAAAAACCAACTTGCCCTCATGCACAACGAGATATCCGTCTATGCAATCTTGCGTCATGGCACTGCCCAGCGTCAGCTTTTCTCCCTGCCAGTCATAGCTGAAATTCTCAATCTCGCGCGCCGTACCGGTCGGCAAATCATAAACCGGGCCACCGCGCGGCACCATAAGCGCAGGCAGGGTCGACAGATTGCGTAAATGCCAACGCACATTTTCCGGATCACGCCAGCCGTTAAAATGGGCGGTGCGCGGCATCATTCGTTCTGATTTGCTCATAAGTTCCTCCTGCCAAATGAGCTTCAGCGTCGGCAAAGTTTTTTTACTTGTCAAGCATACACGCCGTGCAAAAGCGGCCCGGGCAGATGCCGGATTTGTTTTAAGTCCGCAACAGCATGCCGCCATCGACGTTTAGGTCATGGCCGGTGACAAAGCCGCCCTCATCGCTTGCCAGAAACAGCGCGCCGCGGGCGATATCAATGGGATGCCCCAAGCGGCGCAGGGGCGATTTTTTCGCCCAGATATCGGCAATTTCATTATTCGCAAAACCCGCTGCCGTCATGCCGGTGTGGATGGCTCCTGGCAAAATGCAATTTGCGGTGATGCCAAATTTGCCCAATTCCAGCGCCAGTGTGCGCGTATAGCCTGTGACGCCGGCCTTCGACGCACTATAGGCTGCAAGCCCGTAATCCGTGTGCTGCGCCATCACCGAAGCGACATTGATGATGCGTCCGGCCGGCGCATTTTTCAGATGAGGAATAGCCGCCTGACACAGACGAAACGACGCGGTGAGATTTACGTCCAGCGTTTTTTGCCAAACTTCCAGGGGCATGCTTTCGCCCGGCGCATTGGAGCCAATGCCGGCATTATTCATCAAAATGTCCAACTGACCGAAGCGCGAAACGGCGTCGTCGACGATCGTATCGGCGGCTTGCGCCTCGCTAATGTCCAGCGCCAGACATGCAATTTGCCCTTTTGCGGCCTGTGATTCGGCTTGTGTTTCGTGTAGGCCCGTTTCGTTCATATCGACCGCCAACACATGTGCGCCTTCAGCGGCAAAAAGCTGTGCCGTTGCCGCGCCAATTCCCGAAGCGGCGCCCGTAACAATCGCAACTTTATTTTCAAGACGCATAATATCCCCCATTTTTACGTCAGTGAATTTCGTCCGGCGCGTCAATTTCGAGCAGTGCCGCTTCCAATTCGGCGTCAAAATCATCCGGCGGCTCAACCGCAGGAATGGCATAGGTGCCACCCAGCCAGCGGTGTAGGTCAATATCCGCGCAGCGTTTTGAACAAAAAGGCTTGTGGGCTTTGTTTGCGGGTTCGACTTTGCAGATCGGGCATTTTGCCATTTCAGGTCTCGCTATCGCCGCTCTGGTGCAGGGTTTGGGTCAGCGTCATGCCGCCGCGCCGCCGCGTCATCTCGACCACGCCAAATTCCGACATGGGGCCGATACGAACGGGCTGCTTGTCACCGGAAAATCCTGCATCGAGCGCCTCCAATACAGGCTCGCAATCGGCGTTGTCGGCCATATCAATAAAATCAATGGCGATAAGACCGCCCAAGCCGCGCAGGCGGATTTGGCGCGCTATCACCTGCGCGGCCTCCAGATTGACTGCGCGCGCGGGCGCATCGTGACTGCCCGAATTCACATCAATCGTGGTCATGGCGTGCGTGGTTTCAAACATCACCCAGCCACCCGAAGGCAACTCCACCCGCGCAGAAAGCGCTTCGTCGATATATTGCTCGACATTGTGCCGGTCGAACAAATATTCGTCATCATCCGATTTCTCAATGCGCTCCACAAGATCGGGCGAATATTGCCGGCAATAGGTTTGTGCGGCCCGAAAAGCCGCATCGCCTTCAATGCAAACCACCGCGGTTGTGCTGCGGACAAGGTCGCGCACCGCGCGCTCGACGGGCCCCAAATCTTCATGCAAAAGGCTCGGCGGGTTGGCTTCATCGGCCTGATCAATCAACGCTTCCCATTGTGCGGCAACGCTGGCCATATCGGCGGCCAGATCGTCGCCCTGCATGCCCACGGCGGCGGTACGAATAACCCAGCCCGCGGGCCCGTCCATGCCCTCAACCTCGACAGGCTCGCCATTTTCGCCAGCGATAATCTGAGCCGCAAGCTCGCCCAAACGTGTGCGCTCGGCCTCATCTTCAATGCTGCGCGACACAGCGATGCGATTGCGGCATGGCGCAATAACGACGGCGCGGCCGGGCAGGGTCACATCGGCGGTAATCTGCGCGCCCTTATCGCCCATCGGAGGTCGCGTGACCTGCACCAGCAGCGTGTCGCCGCTTTGCACGCAGTCTTCAATCGGTGTCTCGCGGTCAGCGCCCGGCAACAGCGCGCGGGCCTCGCGCGCGCCCAGAAATCCGGCGCGCTCAAGCCCAATATTCACGAAAGCGGCCTGCAAATGCGGCACGACGCGCTCGACGCGGGCAAGATAGATACGACCGTTCAAACGGTCGGCAGTTTCGGCCTGATTTTGCCCCATCGGCGCGGCCTGAAACCCGATCAGCTTGCCGTCTTCGATCTGGGCAATCCGGGCGGTGCCGTCACGCACACTGATCAGAACCTCATGACCCATTACGCTCTCCATCTTCGGTAACCATATAGCCAACTCCCGCCAACATGGCGGCAGTTTCAAAAACTGGCAAGCCCACAATCGCGGAATACGACCCGACAATGCGGCTGACAAAACGCGCCGCCTTGCCTTGTATGGCATAGCCCCCGGCCTTGCCCTGCCATTCGCCCGACGCCAGATAGGTTTCGATATCGTGGATGTCGAGGGTTTTCATCCGCACGCGGCTGGTCACGACACGCTCGGCCAAACACGCGCCATCGGCAAACAGGCTCACGCCCGTGCTGACACGGTGCCCGCGGCCCGACAAAAGGCTGAGGCACTCGCGCGCCGCTGCGGGCGTTTCGGTTTTCGGTAAAATCCGACGCCCGACGCTGACAACCGTGTCGGCGCCCAGCACCAACATATCGGGCGCGTCGCGCATTTGCCCGGCAATATGCGCGGCTTTTTCATGGGCAAGCCGGGCGGCCAACTGTGCCGGCAATTCTCTAGGTTTCGGCGTTTCGTCAATATGGGCCGGTAAAATCGTGTCGGGCACAATGCCAAGCTGCGCCAATAGCGCAAGACGGCGCGGCGAGGCGCTCGCAAGGCATAAACGCTTATTTGTAGCGATAGGTGATCCGCCCTTTTGTAAGATCATAAGGTGTCATTTCTACCAGAACTTTATCGCCCGCCAGCACGCGAATACGGTTTTTACGCATTTTTCCGGCAGTATGGGCAATCACTTCGTGGTCGTTTTCGAGTTTCACCCGAAAAGTTGCATTGGGCAGCAATTCGACAACGGTTGCGTTAAATTCAAGTAGCTCTTCTTTTGCCATACGTCTCACTCAATTAATGATGCCGGAGAATGGTCAGAATGTGCGGAAAAATCAAGTCCTTTTGACCTATCCGCGCATTTGTAACACGCTGATCAGCGTGAACAGGCGCCGCGCCGTATCGTCGTCAATATCGGCCTGACCCGCAAGGCGCGTCCGTAATGTCTCGGCACCCTCATTATGCAAAACCCGCCGGGCTTGATCAATCGTCTCGATTTTGTCGGGCGTGGCGCTGCGAATGGCATCGTAATAGCTCTCGCACACCATGAAATAGTCACGAATATGGCGTCGAAACGGGGCCATGGAAATGTCAATGGTTTCCAGCGGGGTGTTTTCGCTATCGGCAATGTCGAACTGGATGCCGCGCTCGCTGAGTGAAAGCGTGACCCGAAACGGGCCGGATTGCCCGCTCACCAACCGAAAATGATTGCCTTCGATCAAGTCAAATATGGCGACGCGGCGCTCGTGCTCGATATCCGGATTGCGCGCGACAAGCGCCGGGTCATCCAACGAAATATGCACGATGCGATCTGCCGCCCCGGTGTTTTCCCGGGCGTCGGCGGGGTCGCGATCGTTACTTTCGTCAGCCATTTTTGTCCGAACCGGCCGGGCGTTGATTGAGCCGGATGGAAATGGCGCGGCCATGCGCGTGCAGGCCCTCTTCATCGGCCAACCGCATGGCGTCGGGGCCGATTTCGGCCAGCGAGGCCGCATCGCAGCGCACCAGCGAACTGCGTTTCATAAAATCCAGCACGGACAGTCCCGACGCATAGCGCGCCGCGCGCGCGGTCGGCAGCACGTGATTGGGTCCGGCAATATAATCGCCCACCGCTTCGGGTGTGTAGCGACCCAGAAAAATTGCGCCAGCGTGCCTGATATGCTGCGCCAATGCCTCAGGGTCTTCAACCGCCAATTCGAGGTGCTCGGGCGCCAGCGCGTTGACCAGATCGGCGGCATGCGTCATGACATTTTCGACAATAATCACCGCCCCGAAATTTTCCCAACTGCGGCGCGCAATCTCGGCGCGTGGCAGGTCATTGAGCAGCGCGGTGACGGCGGCGAGGACGGCTTCGGCAAAATCCGCATTGTCGCAAATCAAAATCGCTTGGGCGACATCGTCGTGTTCGGCTTGCGACATTAAGTCGGCGGCAATCCAAGCCGGATCATTATCGGCGTCAGCGACGACCAAAATTTCGGAAGGCCCGGCCATCATGTCGATGCCGACCTGCCCGAACACCTGTTTTTTGGCTGCGGCGACATAGGCATTGCCCGGCCCGACAATCACGTCTACCGGCGCGACCGTATCCGTGCCATAGGCCAAGGCCGCAATCGCCTGCGCGCCGCCAATGCGAAAAACTTCATCGACGCCGGCATATTTCGCCGCCGCCAAAACAAGCGGATTTAACACCCCGTCGGGGGCTGGTACCACCATGGCAACGCGCGCCACGCCTGCCACGCGCGCCGGAATGGCGTTCATCAGCACTGAAGAGGGGTAATTTGCCAACCCGCCCGGAACATACAGACCGGCGGCATCGACCGGTGTCCAGCGATGACCCAGTTCGACCCCGACCGCGTCGGTAAAGCGACTGTCTTCGGGCTTTTGCCGTGCGTGATAATCGGCGATGCGGGCGGCGGCATTTTCCAGCGCCGCGCGCGTTTCGGGCGCACATGCCGCCTCCGCCGCCTGAATTTCTGCCGCGCTCACCCGCATGTCGGTTTGCGTGAGATCGAGCCGGTCGAATTTTTTTGTGTAAGCAACCAGCGCGTCGTCGCCATCGGCGCGCACGGCATCAATAATGGCACCGACATCGGCGTGAACGTCGGCCGCTTGCTCGCGTTTCATCGATTGCAGCGCGGCGAAACGTTCGGAAAAATCCGTGTCGGCAGAATTCAATATGGTGTTGCACGTCATTGAGCGGTTCCTGCTATGCGTTTGCGTCATGCGCCGGACGGCGCGTTGCCGGCCAGGGTTCGGTTATGTCTTCCAATATGGCTTCGCAAGCCTCCACCGCCAAGCGTATTTCGCCGCCGCCGGAAAAAATAATCGACACCGTCCCGGCGGGTGCGTCGTCTGCTTCAAACCGTAACGCCAAGAGCGACAATATGCCGTCGGATTGGTCGGTGCGAATATTGCGCCGCTGCGCGGTCAATATACCGCCGATTTGCAGCGCGCTGCGTACCCGCAAATGCTTGCTTTCCGGCTGTTCCCAGCAATACCGGTTCATCAGCATAACGATGCGGCGTTGGTTGTCCAGAAAGGTCATATCACCGATTTGCAAAACCGCGTCTTGAATATGCGCCGATAAAACATCCATATCCTCGGCTGATCTGGCCAGCAGTTTGAGCGGTTTGTGTGTCATGCTTTTTCCCGCCAGATTTTGGCACCGCACGCCGACAGTTTTTCTTCGATGCGCTCATAGCCGCGGTCGAGGTGATAGACGCGGCTGATGGTTGTTATGCCGCGTGCGGCAAGTCCGGCAATGACCAGTGTGACGGAAGCGCGCAAATCCGTTGCCATTACCGGCGCGCCGTGCAGTTCATCCACCCCGGTCACGATGGCGGTGTCGCCTTCCAATGAAATATCGGCCCCCAAACGCACCAGCTCTTGCACGTGCATGAAGCGGTTTTCAAAAATTGTCTCACGAATACGGCTGACGCCGTCGGCGCGGCACATCAGTCCCATAAACGGGGCCTGCAGGTCGGTCGCAAAACCGGGATAAGGCTCGGTGGTTATGGGCGTGGCTTTCGGGCGCGCGGGCGAAGCTGAAACCCGCACCGTGGGCAGGGTCGGGGTGGCGTTTTCCTCAACGCTGACACCGGCAAGACGCATGGCCGGCAGCAAAGCACCAAAT
>CAJXCG010000022.1 GCA_913051715.1 uncultured Rhodobiaceae bacterium | reverse complement strand
CGCTTTAACTAACGCTGCAATTAGGGTAAGACCAATACTATGGTGTATACCAAATTTATAAAAAGCGTTGTAGCCATAGTTGCACTTGTTGCCTTTCAGGGCGATCAGGTCTCGCATGCGATTAAGGCGTATCAGCCGACGGCAGCCCATGAGCACACCGCGCAAACAACGGCGGCACCACTGTCTTTTGCCCCCCCAAGCGTGGCACGTGCGCACTTCGAGCGCACCTCTCACCCGTGCGAGGATTTAGGCCACAGCGAGGAAAATTGCCCGCTTGCCAACATTGCCGATGCCTTTGACCTCGCCGACGGTATCAAACTGTCGGCCCAATATTTGCCGCCAGATTTTGAGACGGCAAAAAATTCTCTGGCCTTTCAGCAGGTCAAACCAAAGAAACAAATTCGCGGACCTCCAGCCTTTCTCGCTTAAGAAAAAATCAAATACTATAGAGAGAGAACACATGTCTAATTTATTCAATCGGGCACTGGTAAGTGCTGCACTAATATTCCTTACATCCCAACCTGCATTGTCGCAATCTGAGCAATCGGACATAGACGAAATTGTAGTTTTAAGCAGTCCATTTACAAAGTCGGCTGATGAGATTATATCTCAGACGCATGTAATCCTAGACGACGACATTAATAAAAATGTTGGCACGACCCTTGGCGATGTTGTCAAAAAAGTTCCAGGCCTAAGCGTATCCAGTCATGGACCAGACGTCGGTCGCCCAGTTATTAGGGGCCTCAGCGGTCGTAGAACCGGTTCTTTGGTGAACGGAATGACAGCTGGAGATATCGCCGACACTGCAAACGATCACGCTAATATTATGAATTTCTATGATATAAGCAGAATCGAATTACTGAAGGGACCAAGCGCTCTGCGCTACGGGCCGTATTCGACGTCAGGCGTTATTAATTCGTTCAATCGCCTTCTGGATGAAGACGTTGAAAGTGCAATAGAAATTTCAGTAGGCGGCGGCACGGTCGGCGACAGCTCGACGGCGGCAATCTATGCCGCCCGGTCTTTCGACAACACTGTGCTTTCGGTCTCCGGATTTGATCAGGAAAAAAAGAACATTGAAATACCGACCCATGCCGAAAGCGCTTTGGAACTGATCGAAGAAGGTGAAGCAATCGTTGACGTTAGTCAGGATGTTGAAAATACATCCAGCGAGTCGGACGGCATCAGCGCTTCGGTGCTTTTCAAGGGAACCAAATCGAACCTGCGGCTTTTTACCAATTTCATTGACAAGGAATATGGCATTCCTGGCCATGCCCACCATGGAGGAGGGCACGGCGAGGAAGGCGTTAAAATCGGTTTGGAAAAAGAGACGTTTCGCGGCTTACTCGACTATCAACTAGGCTCAGTTTTTGACCGGCTCGAAGCCAGCATCCATTTCACCAATTTTAACCAAACCGAATTTGAAGATGGCTCGGCGGGAACATTGTTAGGTCGCGACATTTTGGAAACCAAACTCGAGTTTTTTAACAGTAACTTGGAGAATTGGAATGGGGTTGTTGGGCTCACCTTTATTGACAGCGAATATGTTAGTTCTGGTGCTGAAGCCTTTCTCCCCCCTTCCGAAAACGATGTTGCTTCGCTGCATATCATTCAAGCACGTGAGGACGGACAATGGTCAACCGAACTGGGACTTCGATACGAAGAAGTTGATGTTAGCAAAACGACAGTCGACAAAAGTTTTGACACATTAAACTTATCGGGTGGCATCGGTTATAGATTGAGCGAATCCAATTATATCGGATCCTCCATCTCTCTTTCCGATCGGGCGCCGAGCATATCGGAACTTTTTTCGGATGGTGTTCATGCCGCTGCCAGCAGATATGAACGTGGTGACGTAAATTTATCTTCGGAAGAAGCCGTTGGGGTTGAGGTCTATTATCGCCATTCAAACGGGCCGACGGCCTTTCAACTTGCGGCTTATAATAATGACTTTGACAACTTTATCTATTTAAAGGCCACTGGAGAAGCTCAAATTGATGGGAAAGATGTGTTTGCCTACCGCCAAGATGATGCCGAAATATATGGTTTCGAAGCCAGCCTGCTTTACAGTGGCAGTTGGCGCTCGGGTGAATGGACGTCAGAACTTAACTATTCCAACATAACAGGCGAATTAAGTGACGGTACGCCTCTAAGGTCGATCCCGCCTGAGAAGCTGGGTCTTTTTACCGAGCTTGATTTTGGCAATTATGCATTAGGTCTGGATATTGTGCATGCCGACGAGCAATCGGATGTACCTTCCGACCAAAACGCTACTGACGCTTACACCGAGGTAAGCACGGAGCTCGTCTGGCTGCCGGCGTTTTCGACCGGCACGGTAATAACGGTCGCCGTGGACAATCTGCTTGATCACGAGATCAGATACCATTCGAGCGAACTGAAAGACAAGGTTCCCGAAGCCGGAAGAAACTTCAAAATTCTGGTAACTAAAACCTTCTAACTAAAAATAGCGCCGGGCAGAGTATCACTCAAATGCCCGGCGCTTCTTTGCCTCCCTCATGCATCAACGGCCAGCCGATACCCCTGCTTGGGATAATGAACCAGAATATCGCCAATATCTGCGTCATGCCGGTGAACCACCACTTCATTTTCCCGCGTCCAAACAATTTCACCTTGCGTGACCTCCTGCCCGTAATCATCGGCCTGAATGGTCAGCGACGCACCGACCGGCAAATGCGGGTCATCAATGGCATCTTGCGGCGAGGTTTTGTCGGGTTGGGCGGAGCGCGCAATATCGAGTGCGGCTTCTTGGGTCATTGGCGTGGCAGTGCCACTGTCCATGGCGCGTATTTTCTCCAGCCACGCACTAAGGGCAGGTCGCGTACCAAGCGCCCCGCCGAAAACGGGCGCGGTACGAGCGAAATTAATGACATGGTAAACCGACAGATCGGCATGGGTGAGGTTCTCACCCAGAAGAAACGGCGTTTGGTCAAGCTGGGCATCCAGCGTTGCCATCGCCAGCAACATTTGATTTTCGGAATGGGCCACCCGACCCCCTGCCCCATCGGTGGCAAAGCCGGGGCTCATTTTGGCGCGGTCTTCAAAAAATTCGGGCGGCAATATTTCAGCCAAGGCGACAACTGTCGGTAGCGCGGCCATGGAGAAAAGCCGATGGTCGGCCCAATCAGCAATGACTTCGGCGGCGCCCATAAGCGCGGGTGGCGTCAGGCACGGGTCTGGAAAGCGGCGCTCCAATTCGCGCACCATGAGCGCCGTATCGCAATAAATATGCGCGCCAATCTGCAGAACCGGAATACGCCGATAGCCGCCCGTAAGCGGTGTCAACGCCGGCTTCGGCGCAATATTTGGCTGCTCGACCGAATGATAGGCCAGCCCTTTGAACCCCAACATTTTTCGCATTTTTTCGGAGAATGGCGATGTTTCGTATTGGTGCAAGATGAGGTCGGACATGAAGTTCTCCTTTTTGAATTTGTGGTCTAGATGATAGGCTGTATCACTAACGTAATTTGCTTTAAAGGAAGTTCCGATGACCCAAGTTTACATGATTGCGAACCTCAAGATAGAAGACGCTGCAACTTACCGCAAATATGAGTTGGGCTTTTTTCCTATTCTCAAAAAACATGGCGGAACATTTGTCACCTATGACGACACATCATCGCACTTTGAAGGCAGCGAACCGGTCGAAGGCCGCGTTGTAATGTTCAGCTTTCCGTCAGAAGAAGCCGCGCGCGGATGGTATAACGACCCCGATTACCAGGCATTGTCAGAATTTCGCCGCGACGGTGCGCCGCTCGTATCGCTGACCATGGTCAAAGGCCCGAAGCCGCGCGACTAGTCGCAAACACCTGTGGACGGGGTCAGGCGTTGGCGTCAAAATACGGTTTGTCGCCAGCGATCGTTACCCGCTCCATCACGCGCACATGCGGAAAATAATCCGACGCCGCAAAATGCTGACACGCCCTATTGTCCCAGAAGGCCAGCGAGCCGGGTGCCCAACGGAAGCGGCACTGCAATTCCGGGTTCCACGCGGTCAGATAAAGCTGTTTCAAAAGCGCGTCGCTTTCCGGCGTATCCATATCTTTAATGTGGCTGGTAAATCCGGCATTGACATAGATTAACCGCTCCTTCGTTTCCGGATGCGTCCGCACAACGGGATGTTCCGACGGTGGAAATTTTTCGTGCAGTTCTTTCGGTGCTTTGCCGAGGCGGGCTGCAAAAACACGCGCAATATCATGCACGGCCACGAGCCCGTCGATTTTCTCTTTCATGGTATCCGACAGACGCTCATACGCCATCACCATATTGGCAAACAGCGTGTCGCCGCCATTATCCGGCAATTCGATGGCGCGCAAAATAGACCCGAGCGACGGGCGCTCGCGCCATGTCACATCCGAATGCCAATTATTTTCAGCGCCACGCGAATTAGGCCCATGCGCGATCCGCAACACTTCCGGGTCCGGCTGGTCAGCGGGCGTGGCAGGGTGAATTTCCAGTTCGCCAAAGGCACCTGCAAAGCGGATATGCTGTTCGCGGTTAAGATCTTGGTCGCGGAAAAAAACGACTTTGTACTGCAACAGCGCCGCGTGTACCTCTTCGAAAAGCTGCGCGTCGGGCCGCGCCAAATCCGCGCCGATCAGTTCAGCACCGATGGCCGGTGTGAGTGGTCGCGCTTCAAATCTCGAAAATGCCTCAAACTTTGCTTGTGCTGACATATTCCCCTCCCGCAGCTTGGCTTTTTTTTAGTATGCACATTTCGCAGCCACGTATCAAATCCAATGCTGAGCAATCGCCGATACTTGTATCTGGCAGCGAAAACCATAAACTAATCCAACAGGAACCGAGGACTTTTTCGTGAAACACCCGATCGATTTTGCCAGCGACGCTGAAAATCTTATCGCCCGCATGGATCTGGATGTTCGCGCCTCGCTGCTTTCGGGCAGCAGCTTTTGGCATTTGCAGGGCGTAGCCGAGCATAATCTGGCGAAAGTCATGGTGTCGGATGGCCCGCACGGATTACGCAAACAAGCCGCCCATGCCGACCATCTCGGCATGCAGTCTTCGGTGCCGGCCACATGCTTTCCAACGGGAGTGACGTTGGCCTCAAGCTGGGATAGCGAGTTGATCGCCGAGGTCGGGGTCGCGATTGGTCGCGAATGTCAGGCAGAAGACGTTGCCGTTTTGCTGGGGCCGGGCGTGAATATCAAGCGCAGCCCGCTATGCGGACGCAATTTCGAATATTACAGCGAAGACCCATATCTGGCGGGCACAATGGCCGCAGCCTTTATCGCCGGTGTGCAATCGACCGGCACGGGCACCAGCATCAAGCACTTCGCGGTAAATAATCAGGAAGCCCAGCGCATGGTGGTCGATACGCTGGTGGACGCGCGCACCTTGCACGAGATTTACCTGCCCGCCTTCGAGATTGCCGTGCGCCAAGCCCAGCCATGGACGGTTATGTGCGCCTATAATCGGCTGAACGGAAGCTATTGCAGCGAAAACAAAATCCTAACCAAGGATATTTTACGTGACCGTTGGGGCTATCAGGGTCTTGTCGTCACGGATTGGGGGGCCGTGAATGACCGACCACAAGGTGTCGCCGCCGGGCTTGATTTGGAAATGCCGGGCAGTGGCGGCATTAACGACCGCGCGGCTGCCAATGCCGTGCGCGCGGGCGCTTTGGAAGAAGCCGATTTGAATACCGCCGCGCGCAATGTGGCTGCGCTTATTCTGGCCAGCGCAAACAACGCCACCCCAGTTGATGTCGATGTCGATTTCGACGCCCATCACGCACTGGCACGCCGTGCTGCGCGCGACGGCGCGGTTTTGCTGAAAAATAATGACGCCACCTTGCCGTTCAAAAAATCCGGCACACTCGCCCTTATCGGCGCCTTTGCCGAAGCCCCGCGCTTTCAGGGCGCGGGCAGTTCGCAAGTCAACGCCTCGCAGATCGACCGCCCGCTGGACATGGTGCGCGCCGCACTGGGCGCGGCTGGCGAAGTTGTCTATGCGCGCGGGTTTGACCCCGAAACCGCCGAGACCGATCCGGCGTTGATTGCCGAGGCGGTGGCGTGCGCTGAAAGCGCCGATCAGGTGATTATCATGGTGGGGTTGCCGCCTTTGTTTGAAGCCGAGGGCTTTGACCGCACACATCTGCGCCAGCCCGCCCAGCTTGACGCCCTCGTCGCTGCGGTGGCGGCAGTTAATCCAAAAAGCCTTGTCGTATTGTCCAATGGCGCGCCGATTGAAATGCCCTGGATTGATGATGTTGCCGCCGTGCTGGAGATTTATCTGGCGGGTCAAGCCGGCGCGGGCGCGCTTTGTGACCTTGTTTTTGGCGACACATCGCCCAGTGGCAAGCTGGCGGAAACTTTTCCGCGCGCGCTCAATGATTGCCCGGCGCAGGAAAATTTTGCCACCCACCCCCGCCAGATCATTTACCGCGAAGGTTTGAATGTCGGCTATCGGCATTTTGTGACGCATGACAAACCGGTTTTATTTCCGTTCGGCCACGGCCTGAGTTACACGACATTCGACTATTCAAATTTGCGGGTTTCGGGTGACACCACGGTTCATGCGCTAGACCTTGAAGTGCGCGTTGATATCACCAATTCCGGCCCGTGCGCCGGGGCCGAGATCGTCCAGCTTTATGTGCGCGATGTCGACGCCAGCGTCTACCGGCCCGACCGCGAGTTGAAAGCGTTTAAAAAAATTCATCTGGCCCCGGGCGAGACCACCAGCTGTACGCTTGTTCTCGACCGGCGCAGTTTCGCTTTTTTTGACATTAACGCCGATGACTGGGTGGTTGAGCCCGGCGCGTTCGAAATATTGGTCGGCGCCTCGTGCACCGATATTCGCCAGTCGACGCGTGTTGAATTGCCCGGCGATTTGCGGCGCAACACACCGCAGACGGCGGAAACGCCTTATGTAATCATGAATGACAGCCAGTTGGCCGCGCGCGGGTTGCACATCACCGTGGCGGAAACAGTCAAGCCGTATCATGCCAACACAACGCTTGGAGACATCCAGCACCATTGGCTGGGCAAGCGCATTGTGGCCATGGTGTTCAAAGCTATTGAGGGCACGCTGGGGCCGACCAAAACCGACAGCCCGGTTATGGTCAAAATGCGTAATGAAATGGTGTTGTCCATGCGGCTCAGTACCGTGCGTATCATGAGCGGCGGTGCACTCAGCGAAAAACGCTTTCGATTAATGCTGCATTTGCTCAATGGGCGCTGGGGGTATTTTTTTCTGCAACTTTTCGGGCGCTAATTGCCCGCATTATCGGCGCGCAGGTCAAGCCAGTTCACCTCGTCGCGGCTCAGCTCAATATTGCAAGCCGCGATGCTATCGACCAGTTGCATCGGTGTGCGCGGCCCAATGAGTGCCGCCGTTGGAAATGGTTGATGCAGCACATAGGCCAGCGCAATCTGCAGGGCGGAGGTGTTTTTTCGCGCCGCCAATTCCATCGCGCGCTTGCGCCGTTCCAGGTTTTCCGGCGACCCCCACACGCGGTGCATCTCTTCAATCGTCGGGTCAGCGCCATGGCGCGCCGCAGATAGCGGCACAGTTTCCCAATCGAGAAAAAACCCGCGCGCTTGCGCCGACCATGGAAACAGCGCAATCCCCGTGCGCGTGTGCCAGTCACGAAAATCATCCGTCGAACTGGCAAGGCAACCGTCCCAAACCGGTTTTTCCATGCGCGCCAGCGAGAAATTATTGCTCACCAGCGAAAACCCGGAGCGTCCTTTGGATCGGGCGTAGTCATTCGCTGCATCAACGCGCGCTGACGTCCAGTTAGACCCCCCAAAAACGCGAATACGCCCCTTGTCGATCTCGGCGTGCAGGGCGTCCACCCATTCGGCAATCGGAATATCGCGATTGTCGCGGTGCAGACAATAAATATCGAGGTAATCGGTTCGCAGCCGCTCGAGGGACTCGTCAAGCTGGCGAGCCATGGCGTCGGGCGTGCAGTCCGGGGGATGGGCGCCTTTGCCGAGAATGACGAGATTTTCACGTATACCGCGCGCCTCGATCCACGCCCCCAACGCCGTCTCGCTCATGCCATCGCTGTAAATATGCGCGGTATCAATGCAGGTGCCGCCATGCTCGAAAAACGCATCTCCCATCGCCGCCAAGGTCGCCACATCTACCTGATTATCCGTGCCCAGCACCAGCCGTGACACGGGCTTGTCCAGCCCGTCCAGATGCAGAACCGGCATGGTGGCGTGGCGCGCAGCTTGCGGCGGCACGGCGTCAAAGCCGTTGGCGTCAAGCGTGTCAGCCGCATAAGTCACACCGCCCGCTTCGCGCCAGCGGTCGAGCCAATAGGCGGTATTGATCGAAAAGTCAGGCGATACTAGCGCCGACACCGTATCGCCGCGCATCAGGCACTCGGCCACATGGTCAGCCTCAACCGCATAAAGCGGCCGCGTTTCCGCGCTTTCATAGCTGCGCTGCGTGGCGTCTTCGCGCGTAATGATGACCGCCTGATTATCCGGCCCCGAATGCCAAGGCTGGTCAATTGTCATTGTGCCCTTGGTGCCGGTTACGCAAATCTGCCAGGGAATTTCGGTATCCACCGCACAATGCAATTCGGCTGCAAAGTCTCCATAATCAAGGCGCGCCCGCGCTTCGGCATCAACTTGCGTCGGTGCCAAACGCGCATCACCGGAAAGCGATGCCGGCTCGCCAAGCAAAAACCGCGCTGCGGTCAGTGGATAAATACCGATATCCAGAATCCCGCCACCGGCGCGATCACGATTGTAAAGCCGATGTTCAGGCGTGAATGGAAAAGCAAAGCCAAAACCCGACGAAAAACCCGTTACCGTACCAATCTCGCCGTCATCCAGCAGCTTGCGGGCAAGGTGCATGCGCGGATGCATGACATACATTAACGCCTCAACCAGCAACACGCCGGTTCGCGCCGCGGCCCCATACAGGCTTAAAACCTCGCCTTGGTTCAGCCCCAGCGGCTTTTCGCATAATGTCGCTTTGCCCGCTTCGAGCGCCCGATGCGCCCAGACCACATGTGCGTCATGCGGCGTGGCGATATACACGGCATCAATATCGTCGCGCGCCAAAAGCGCGCCATAATCTGAACTCGGCGCACCGCCATGCGTGTTGCAAAATTCTTGCGCGCGCGCGGGCGTGCGGCTGGCGACGCCGGTTAAAATTCCATGGTGGCTGTGTTTGAGGTCACGGGCAAAGGTTTCAGCAATACTGCCTGTCGCCAGAATCCCCCAGCGGATTTTACTGTCCATAACGCGCCTCGCTAAAAAGCCGCAATCCCAGTTATCGCCCGACCGAGGATCAGCGCATGCACGTCATGGGTGCCCTCATAGGTATTCACCGTCTCCAGATTAATGGCATGGCGCATAATGTGATATTCCTGGGCAATGCCATTGCCGCCATGCATGTCGCGGGCCGTGCGGGCAATGTCCAGCGCCTTGCCGACATTATTGCGCTTGACGATAGAAACCATTTCGGGCGCAAAGCGGCCTTCATCCATCAACCGCCCAACGCGCAGACTTGCCTGATAGCCCAACGCAATCTCGCTTTGCATATCGGCCAGTTTTTTCTGGTAAAGCTGGTTGGCAGCGAGCGGCTTGTTGAACTGGTGGCGGTCAAGGCCATAAGTATGCGCCGCGTGCAGACAAAATTCCGCCGCGCCCATGGCGCCCCAGCTAATGCCATAGCGCGCCCGATTGAGGCAGCTAAACGGCCCTTTCAGCCCTTCGACATGCGGCAGCATGTTTTCTTCGGGCACATGCACGTCATCCATCATGATCATGCCCGTCACCGACGCGCGCAGCGACATTTTTCCCTCGATCTTAGGAGCAGTCAGCCCGTCCATATCTTTTTCAAGAATAAACCCACGGATTTTTCCGTCATGCGCGTCAGATTTTGCCCAGACGACAAACACATCGGCCACGGGGGCATTGGATATCCATGTTTTCGAGCCGTTCAAACAATAACCGCCATCTACCTTTTTGGCGAAGGTACGCATACCCGCAGGGTCAGAGCCGGCATCGGGTTCGGTCAGCCCGAAGCAGCCGATCCATTCACCGCTGGTCAGCTTTGGCAGATATTTTTCCTTCTGCTCCTGAGACCCGAATGTGTTGATCGGATGAATGACCAAAGAGGACTGCACCGACATCATCGACCGATAACCGCTATCGACGGCCTCAATCTCGCGCGCGATAAGCCCGTAGGATACATAAGAGGCACCCGCGCCGCCCAGCTCGGGCGACACCGTGGCGCCCAAAAGACCTTGCGCGCCCATTTCGTGGAAAATCTCCGGTTCGACCGTTTCTTCCGCGAACGCATCAACCACGCGCGGCAGCAGCTTCTCACGGGCAAAAGCCCGCGCGCTTTCAGATATCAAGCGCTCTTCTTCGCTTAACTGCTCGGTCAGAAGAAATGGATCTTCCCACGAAAATTTGCCGATTTTTTCACCAGTAAAACTCATGGCTTATTATCCCCTGTTTGTAGCGTAACGGCGAAAAAAAGGGCCGCGTGCATCAAAATAACGCACGCGACCCTCCAAACCGAAAGGTTTTTTTACTTTTTGATCATGCCGTCAAGAACCTTGCGGATCTTGTCGCCATAAGGCGGCCGCAGCATGCCAGCGGCAAACTCAAACGGCGTTTGCCGGAAGATTGTTTTGGCGTGGCTGAAATTCACAAAACCTTCGCGGCCGTGATAAGACCCCATTCCCGATGGCCCGACACCGCCAAACGGCGCGTCATCCTGCATGATATGGGTGATCACATCATTAACAGAAACACCGCCGGAAGTCGTGGAATTCACAACCTTGTTCTCTTCGGCCCGGTCGTCGCCAAAATAATACAGGCCCAACGGACGATCGTGGTCGTTGACATAACCGATCGCCTCATCCACAGCCTTGTAAGACTTCACAGGCAAAATCGGCCCGAAAATCTCTTCTTGCATGACTTTCATATCATCGGTCGGTTCGACAATAATGGTCGGCGGGATTTTGTGATGCTCTTGCTGCGAGAAATCCTCGTCAGCCGGGTTCAGTTCAACAATTTGTGCGCCTTTTGCGCGCGCATCGTCCAGATAACTCTGCAAGCGGTCATAATGGCGCTGATTGACAATAGACGTGTAGTCCTCATTGTCTTTCAGCGTCGGGAACATGGTCTCGATTGACGATGATGCTTCGCTGACAAAGCTATCAACTTTGCCCTCCGGCACCATGACATAGTCAGGGGCGAGGCAAATCTGGCCGGCATTGAGTGTTTTGCCCGTCATGACCCGTGCCGCGGTTTTCTTCATATCGGCGCTGTAGGACACGATGACCGGCGACTTGCCGCCCAGTTCCAGCGTAACAGGCACAAGATTTTCGGCCGCTGCGCGCATCACATGCGATGCAATGGCCGTCGCGCCGGTAAACAGAAGATGGTCAAACGGCATTTTCGAGAAACTGGCACCCGTCTCAGGCCCGCCCAAAACGACGGCAACGTCTTCTTGGTCAAAATATTTCTCACACAGTTCTTTCGTCAGCAGCGCGCAATGCGGTGTGTATTCCGACGGTTTGATAATCGTGCGATTGCCAGCGGCGAAAATGCTGCCCATCGGCCCGAAACACAAATTGAACGGGAAATTCCACGGCACAACATTACCCACGCAGCCCAGAGGTTGATATTCAACCCGCGTGCTGGCACCCAAAAGCCCCAAGGGGAACATCGAGTGGCGCTTGGATGCCTTCATCCATTTGCGAACATTTTTCTTGGCATATTTCAAAGCCGGTAGCGTCCCGCCAACATCGGTTGCCAGAGACCCTTCCGGGCTTCGGTTGCCAAAATCGGCGTTAAGCGCGTCGACAATCGCGTCTTTGTTTTCCACCAAGATCGCAATGCAACGGTCGATCAAGTCGATGCGACGTTCAAGCGTCATTGGCCCTTCGGCAATATGGGCTTTTTTCTGAAGTTCAACGAGGCGCCGAATTTCAGCTTCGGGCGTCTCGGGTAGTTCGATAATTTGTTCTGCAGCACTCATGGGATCCTCCCTCTGTTTCGCTAACTAAATCAAAACTTGAAGCGCTTGCCAAGAGCTAGTTTCCCCAAGATGTGCATGGCGTTTTCGGTCTTTTCTTTTTGCCCAAACCAGCTAACCTGTCGGTGTGTTTTTTGGGGGATATGCATGAGCGATATTGTAACAACGCAACTTGCCGATACTGGCGTATTGACGGTGCGCCTCAACCGACCCGAAGTGTTGAACAGCCTCAACCGCCCAATCGTTGAGCGTCTGATAGAAGTGCTGACCGACGCGGACAAAAACGATGACGTGCGCGCCATTGTTTTGACCGGCGAGGGTCGCGGGTTTTGTGCGGGCGCAGATTTGGCAAACGGCCAATGGCCCAGCAATGAAGGCTGGTCAGGTGGCGATGTCACGGCCAATGCCATGGAAACCGGCTATAATCCGCTGGTGCGTGCGCTGGCTTTCAACGCCAAGCCTGTGGTCACCGCGGTCAATGGCGTTGCCGCCGGCGGCGGCGTGGGCATCGCGCTGGCAGGTGACATTGTCATTGCTGGCGAAAGCGCCAAATTCAAACTCGTCTTCGCGCGCCAGCTTGGTATTATTTCTGATCTCGGCTCGTCTTGGCTGCTGCCGAATTTGGTCGGGCGCGCGCGCGCCAATGGCATGGCATTGCTGGGCGATGACCTGTCGGCGGAAAAAGCCGCCGCATGGGGGCTGATCTGGGAAGTGCTGCCGGACGATAAATTAATGGAAACCGCCACATCTTATGCCGAGCGACTGGCTGATGGGGCCATTACCGGCATCAAGGCATCCGTGCGCGCACATGATCAGGCGCGGCTGCAAAGCCTCGATGCCCAGCTTGATTACGAGCGCGATATGCAACACCATTTCTGCGACCAGCCTGTATTCGCAGAGGGTGTGCGCGCTTTCATCGAAAAACGCAAACCGGATTTCCGCACGGTGGAAACCGCCCAAATTAAGGCCGAAAGGGAGAAACGCTAATGGACTTCGAACTTGTGAAACTGGAGATTGATGGCGAGATCGCCACCCTCACCTTCAACGATCCCGATAATCTCAACGCCATGAACCAGACCATGCTGGACAGCTTGGATCTCGCGCTCGACCATATTGAGGACCCGGAGAACAATATTCGCTGCCTGATCCTCACCGGTGCCGGTCGCGGCTTTTGTGCGGGCGCAAATATGGCACGCGACCCGGGCGAAGAAAATGGTGCCGCCAGCAATCGTCTGCCGGATGCGGGTGCCGGGCTTGAGAAATTCTATCATCCGCTTTTGCGGCGATTGCGGAACTTGCACTGCCCTATTGTTTCGGCCGTGAACGGGCCGTGCGCGGGCGTTGGCATGAGCTTTGCCCTGATGGGTGACATGGTGCTGGCCGGTAAATCCGCATTTTTCCTGCAAGCCTTCCGGCGCATCGGGCTGGTGCCCGATGGCGGCGCAACCTTTATCCTACCGCGTCTTGTCGGCATGGCGCGCGCCAAGGAACTCACGCTGATGGGCGAACGCCTGAGCGCCGATGACGCATTGGAGTGGGGCTTAATCAACCGCGTCTACGAAGACGGTGCACTGCTTGACGAAGCCCGTGCGCTTGCGGGTGAGCTTGCCAAGGGGCCAATGTCGCTCGGCATGATCCGCAATTTGCTGTGGGAAAGCGTCGACAGCACCTATGAGGAACAACTCAATAATGAGCGTTGGGCGCAACGCGAGGCCGGCCGCTCGAAAGATTTCGTAGAGGGTGTACGCGCCTTTAACGAAAAGCGAGACGCCAATTTTTCAGGCAATTAACGCCTAGCCGACAACGCACGAAGCCAGCAGCCCGACAAACGTCATCGCAAATAAAATGATGAGATGCGGCATGGGTTACTGGTCTTCAATGCCCAGCTTGGCAAGCACGAGCTGGTTGACGGCTTGCGGATTGGCCTTGCCGTCGGTTGCTTGCATCACCTGACCGACGAACCAGCCGGCCATTTTCGGCTTGGCTTTGGCCTGTTCGACCTTGTCGGGGTTCGCTGCAATCACCTCATCGACAGCGGCCTCAATGGCACCTGTGTCGGTCACCTGTTTTAGGCCTTTTTCTTCGACAATATCAGCCGGGTCGCGGCCCTGGTCCGGGCCGTCATCAAACATAAGGTCGAAAACATCCTTGGCGATGCGGCTGGAAATCGTCTGGTCGGACATCAAATCGACCAACTGCCCGATTTGCTCGGCCTTCACAGGGCTTTCAGAAATGCTCAGCCCGGCCTTGTTCAGCCCGGCAAACACGCTGCCAATAACCATATTTGCCGTGGCTTTGGCGTCGCGGCCCTTGGCGGCTTGCTCGAAAAAATCAGCGTTTTCAGCCTCCGACACCAGCACGCCCGCATCATAGGCCGACAGGGAATAATCCTGCATGAAGCGGTTTTTCTTGTCGTCGGGCAGTTCCGGCAACGCACGCGCAATGTCTTCGACAAATTCGGCGCTGAAAGTCAGCGGCAACAGGTCGGGGTCGGGAAAATAGCGATAATCATGGGCTTCTTCTTTTGACCGCATCGAGCGCGTTTCGCCACGTTTGGGGTCAAACAGCCGCGTTTCCTGATCAATCTCGCCGCCATCTTCAATGATATCAACTTGGCGGCGCGCCTCATGCTCAATGGCCTGCCCAATAAACCGAATTGAATTCACGTTCTTAATTTCACAGCGTGTGCCCAAATCGCCGCCCGGTTTGCGGACGGAAACATTCACGTCGGCGCGCAGACTGCCCTGCTCCATATTGCCGTCGCATGTGCCCAAATATCTGAGGATCGCCCGCAATTTTTTGACATAGGCTTGCGCTTCGGCCGCCGAGCGCATATCGGGGCGCGAGACGATTTCCATAAGCGCCACGCCGGAACGGTTCAAATCGACAAAGCTCAAATCGGGATGCTGGTCGTGCAGCGATTTGCCCGCGTCTTGTTCCAGATGCAGACGTTCGATGCCGATGGTTTTCACGTCTCCCCCCTCAAGGTCGATCTCGATCTCGCCCTCACCTACGATCGGCTGGAGATATTGTGAAATCTGATAACCTTGCGGCAGGTCGGGATAGAAATAGTTCTTCCGGTCGAAAACCGAATAGCGATTAATCTGAGCCTTGAGCCCCAACCCCGTACGCACGGCCTGTTCGACACATTTCCAGTTAATCACCGGCAACATGCCCGGCATGGCCGCATCAACAAGCGACACTTGCGTGTTCGGCTCGGCACCAAATGTCGTGGCTGCGCCGGAAAACAGCTTTGCGTCCGAACTGACCTGGGCGTGCACTTCGAGGCCGATCACAATTTCCCAGTCGCCCGTGGCACCCGCAATCAAATTGGCATTTTCTGTCGTCTTGTCTGTCATGAGCTTGTCCACCAGTCGTCGGGTTTGGCTGAAAATCCGGCTGCCTCTTCAAGCACCTGCGCGGCGCGCAAAAGCTCTTCTTCGCCAAACGCCTTGCCAATGAGTTGCAAGCCGAGCGGTAGCCCCTTGGCATCAAGTCCGGCGGGCACAGAAATTCCGGGCAGTCCTGCAAGGTTGACCGTCACGGTAAACACATCGTTCAGATACATTTCCAACGGGTCGGACTGGCCTTTGTCGAGCGGGAAGGCCGCAGACGGCGTCGTCGGCGTGAGCAGCAGGTCGCAGTGCTCATACGCGTTCTCGAAATCTTGCGCGATCAAGCGGCGCACCTGCAGGGCTTTGAGATAATACGCATCGTAATAACCCGCCGACAGTGCATAAGTGCCGATGAGCAGACGACGCTGCACCTCCTCGCCAAAGCCTTCGCCGCGCGTGCGGGCGTACATATCGTCAATATCATCGCCCATTTTGCGCGCGCCATAGCGCACCCCGTCATAGCGCGCCAGATTGGACGACGCCTCGGCCGGCGCAATAATATAATAGGCGGGCAAAGCATATTTGGTGTGCGGCAGACTGACATCGACAATTTCCGCACCAGCATCGCGCAACCAATCCATGCCCTGCTGCCACAGCGCTTCGATTTCAAGCGGCATGGTGTCAATGCGATATTCTTTCGGCACCCCTATACGCAAGCCCCGAATGTCGCCCGTGAGCGCCGCCTCGTAATCGGGCACGACCATGTCGACGCTTGTTGTGTCGCGCGCATCATGTCCGGCCATGCTGGTCAGCATGATGGCGCTGTCGCGCACCGTGCGCGTTATTGGCCCGGCTTGATCCAGCGACGAAGCAAACGCAACAATGCCCCAACGCGAACACCGCCCATAGGTGGGTTTCAGCCCCACCGTGCCGGTCAGCGCGGCGGGCTGGCGAATTGACCCGCCCGTATCGGTGGCCGTTGCCGCCAGACCGAGCCGCGCGGCGATTGCCGCCGAAGATCCACCCGAAGACCCGCCCGGAACCAACGCCTCACCAGCATCCGTGCGCCACGGATTAAGGCACGCCCCATAGGCCGAGGTTTCGTTTGAAGAGCCCATGGCAAACTCATCATTGTTCAATTTGCCCAGCATCAGTGCACCATCAGCCCACAGATTTTCGGTCACTTTGCTTTCATAAGGCGGCGTGAAGTCGCCCAAAATATTCGAGCACGCCGTTGTCCGCACGCCGCGGGTGCAAAACAGATCCTTCACACCAAGCGGCAGCCCCTCCAGCGGGCGTGCGTCATCTGCGCCAAGCCGCGCGTCAGACCGCTCAGCGGCTTCCAGCGCGTGTTCCGGCGTCTGGAGAATATAGGCATTGAGTTTTTCCGACGCCGCCACACGGTCGACAAAACTTTGCGTCAGTTCGCGCGCGGTAAACTCTTTTGCGCGCAAGCCGTCACGGGCTTGTGCGAGCGTCAGCGCCGTCAAATCATTACCCTGGCCCATCTACTCAACCACCTTTGGGACAGCGAAATAGCCGTCATCTTTTTCCGGCGCATTCGCCAGAATATCTTCGGGGTAACCGCCATCGGTCACGGCGTCGGCACGCGCTTTAATCTGCATTTCCACCGGGCTGGTATAAGGTTTGACGTTTTCAGTATCGACCTCGGATAATTGCTCGACAAAACCCAAAATGGCGCTCAGTTCTTTGGCGAGCGCCGGCAATTTGTCGTCGTCTACCTGAATGCGTGCAAGGCCGGCAATGCGGCGAACCATGTTTTCATCTACTGACAATCTACCCGTTCCTTATAAGCGATATTGTGATACGCGATATTGTGCGCGATGCGGCGCGGCGAAACTAGCAAAGCCGCAAGGTGACCGCAAGCGATGGCGCATGGGCCACCCCTTCTTAGCAGCCGCAATAATAAATGCCAGTCGTCTTTATTTATGCTATGCACGCTGTCATGCCCGTGATTGACGACGCAACCTCTCTGCCGACTTATTTGAGCAAAGGACAGCGCCTATTGGGGCTTGATCTTGGCAGCAAGACAATCGGGCTGGCCGTGGCCGACACGCGCCACCAAATCGCTACCCCGTTCGATACCATAAAACGCACGAAATTCGGTGCCGATGCCGAGCAGCTTGAGGCCGTCATAAGTGCCGAAAATATCGGCGCGCTGGTTTTGGGTCTGCCGCTCAATATGGATGGGTCGGCGGGCCCGCGCGTTCAGGCCACCCACGCCTTTATACGCAATCTCACCGCGCGCGACAGTTTTCCCGATTTGCCCATTTTGCTGTGGGACGAGCGCCTGTCCACCGCCGCTGTCGAGCGCACGCTGATTGACGCCGATACCAGCCGCGCCAAACGCGGCGCGGTGATCGACAAAATGGCGGCAGCCTTTATCCTGCAAGGCGTCCTCGACAGGCTGAACGGCTAGACGAACTCTTGGAAGCTGGCAAATTCACTTGCCACGACTCGGTTCTGCCCCTATACAATCGGGTTTTAATGACTTCGGCGGCATTAAATTTCACCTTCCCGTTCCGAGACTTGCTCGGCATCGAAGGGCTATCTGCTGCCGACATTACCAATCTGCTTGATCTCGCTGACACTTATGTTGATTTGAACCGTCAAATTGACAAGAAAACCAATATCTTGCGTGGCCGAACACAGATTAACCTGTTTTTTGAAAGCTCCACCCGCACGCAAAGCTCGTTTGAACTGGCGGGCAAACGCTTGGGCGCGGATGTGATGAATATGAGTGTGTCGTCCTCGGCCTTGAACAAGGGCGAAACGCTGCTCGATACGGCGGTTACGCTAAACGCCATGAACCCCGACCTGCTGGTCATTCGCCATGGTGATAGCGGCGCGGTGGCGCTGCTGGCACAAAAAGTCTCGTGCGCGGTTTTGAACGCGGGTGACGGGGCGCATGAACACCCTACCCAAGCCCTGCTGGACGCCCTCACCATAAGGCGGCGCCTCGGCAAATTGAGCGGTCTCAAAATTGCGATTTGTGGCGACATTACCCATTCGCGCGTAGCGCGCTCGAACCTGCTTTTGTTCAACGCTATGGGCGCGCAGGTTAATCTGGTCGGCCCGCGCACGCTGATACCCGCCGACGCCGAAAGGCTGGGCGCGAACATTTATCACACCATGCGCGAAGGGCTTGAGGGCTGCGACATTGTTATGATGCTCCGCATCCAGAACGAGCGCATGCAGGGCGCGCTGGTGCCGTCGGTGCGCGAATATTATCACCTGTACGGGCTGAACCGCGAAAA
This sequence comes from uncultured Rhodobiaceae bacterium, assembly GCA_913051715.1. Classification (GTDB taxonomy): domain Bacteria; phylum Pseudomonadota; class Alphaproteobacteria; order RS24; family RS24; genus UBA7378. The sequence continues at coordinate 2,809 of CAJXCG010000022.1, read as the reverse complement.
ACTGGCTTTTGCCAAGCCGCATGCGCTGGTGATGCATCCGGGCCCGATGAATCGCGGGGCCGAAATTGACAGCGACCTTGCCGATGATACCGAGGTCAGCCTGATCCGCGATCAGGTCGAAATGGGCGTGGCGGTGCGTATGGCAACACTGGAAGCGCTGGCGGCCAATCTGCCAAATATGATGCAGAGCGGAGGCACAAGCTAATGGCTGAGCCCGAACGCGCCTTTGTCAATGCGCGCCTGATTGATCCGGCGCAGTCGTTGGATACGCCGGGCAATTTGCTGGTGCGTGACGGCATAATCATTGCGCTCGGCCCCGATATCGAGATCCCCGACAGCGCCGAAACACTGGATTGCAGCGGCCTCGCAATATTGCCCGGCCTGATTGACATGCAGGTATTTACCGGCGAGCCGGGCGAAGAACACCGCGAAACGCTTGCCACCGCCTCCCTCGCGGCGGCCGCGGGCGGCGTGACGCATATGGTCGTGATGCCCAACACCACCCCGGCGATTGACGATGCGGCGCTGGTGGATTTCATCAGCCGACGCGCGCGCGGCACCGCCATGGTGCGCGTACACCCTATGGCGGCGATTACCAAAAATTGCGAAGGGCGCATCATGACCGAGTTCGGCCTGCTGCGCGAGGCGGGCGCCGTGGCGTTTACCGATGGGGATCGTGCGGTGATGAATGCGCTGACCATGCGCCGCGCGCTTTCCTATGCATCGAATTTTGACGCGCTGATTGTTCAGCACGCATTGGATCAGGACTTGCAGAGCGCCGGGGTGATGCACGAGGGCGAATTGGCAACCCGCCTCGGCCTCACCGGAATTCCGGTGGCGGCGGAAACCGCGATTATCGACCGCGATATCCGGCTCGTGGAACTCACGGGCGCGCGCTATCATATCTCGCAAATCTCCTCCGGCGAAAGCGTTGAAGCCGTGCGGCAGGCCAAGGCGCGCGGTCTGGCGGTAAGCTGCGGCGTGTCTGCGGCACATTTGATGCTTAATGAAAATGATGTCGAAAATTACCGCAGCTTTGCCAAGCTCAACCCTCCGCTGCGGAGTGAAGATGACCGCTTGGCGCTGGTGGACGGGTTGGCCGACGGCACGATTGATATTGTGGTTTCCGGCCACAACCCGCAAGACGCCGAAGCCAAGCGGCAGCCCTTTGCCCAAGCAGCTTATGGCACGGTGGGCGTGGAAACCCTGTTGTCCGTATTGTTGAGCCTGCACCATGCCAATGGGCTTGATTTGGCAACGCTCATTCGCGCCGTGACCACACGTCCGGCGCAGCTTCTCGATATTGACGGCGGCACCTTGCACACAGGCGCGTGCGCGGACTTTGCGCTGGTTGACATGGAAGCGCCGTGGATTGTCGATGCCGACGCGCTCAAGTCAAAATCCAAAAACGCCGCCATTGAAGGGCGCAAGCTGCAAGGAAGGGTTGAAGCGTGTTTTGTAAACGGGCAAAGTGTTTTTGACAGCAAAACGGAAACAACAAAATGACAGATGCGATCACAGTAATTGGTGTTTTGGGACTTGCCTATCTTCTGGGCTCCATTCCCTTTGGTCTTTTGCTCAGCCGCATGGGTGGTTTGGGCGATATCCGCGAAACCGGCTCTGGCAATATTGGCGCGACGAATGTTTTGCGAAGCGGCAATAAGTTTATCGCCGCGCTAACCCTTTTAACGGATATCGCCAAGGCGATCGTCGCGATTTTGGTGGCGACAGAATTTGTGGGCTTCCCGACCGCATATTGGGCCGGCCTCGCTGCGCTTTTGGGGCATATTTTTCCGGTCTGGCTCGGCTTCAAGGGCGGCAAAGGCGTTGCCGTTTTCATCGGCACAAGTTTGGTGATTTCACCGCTGCCCGGCCTGACCCTTTTATCGGTTTGGTTGCTTGTGGCCGTGATCAGCCGGCGATCATCGCTGGCAGCGCTCATCGCCACCATCAGCGTGCCGATTTATATGGTCGTCCTCGGTGAGGTTTATGGGGCCATAGTGGTCGGTGTGCAGGTTGGCGTGATTTACTGGGCGCATCGTGAAAATATTTCCCGCCTGATTAAAGGAGAAGAACCCCGCATCGGGCAGTCTGCGTAGACTTTTCTAACTCTAAAAAAGAGAAAAACAATGTTACGAAATTTCTGCGCCGGAACGACCGCGCGATGACAGAGCACCTGTCCGAAGCTGATATTCTTGCCTATATCCGATTGTCTCGAACCGAAAAACTTGGCCCCGTAACATTTCGGCGGCTGATGAACCTATACGCCGAACCCCATGAGGCGCTCAGTGCGCTGCCCGAACTGGCGGCGCGCGGCGGGCGCGCAAAATCATTCAAGGCGCTTTCGCTGCAAGCAGCGCGTCGCGAATATGACGCCACACTCAAGCGCGGCGGCACGTTCTTGGTTCTGGGCACCGCAAGCTATCCCAAGCTGCTCGCACAAACCCCTGACGCCCCGCCAATCATGTCGTGTTACGGCCACCCGCATTTGCTGGTGAAGCCCATGCTGGCAATCGTCGGCGCGCGCAATGCGTCGGCGGCGGGCCAGCGCATGGCCGGCAAATTGGCGAAGGACATTGGCGCGCGCGACCTCATCGTGGTTTCTGGACTGGCGCGCGGCATTGACCGCGCAGCCCATCAAGGCGCGCTGGCAACGGGCACGATTGCCGTGATTGCCAATGGTATTGATCATTTTTACCCGCGCGAAAATGCCGAATTGCAGCAGCAGATCCACGACCAAGGCTTGATATTATGCGAAAACCCGCCGGGCACGGCGCCGCAAGCCAGCCAGTTTCCCCGCCGCAACCGC
>CAJXCG010000021.1 GCA_913051715.1 uncultured Rhodobiaceae bacterium | reverse complement strand
TGGCGGCGGCATCGCCGCATATAAAGCGCCGGAGCTGGTGCGCCGGTTGCGTGATCACGGGCTGGAGGTGCGCTGTCTGCTCACCGCGGCGGCGGCTCAATTTGTCGCGCCTTTGTCGCTGGCAAGCGTGTCGGGCGACCGGGTTTATGAAAACCTCTTTGACCTGACGGATGAGGCCGAAATGGGCCATATCCAGTTGTCGCGCGATGCCGATCTTATTCTTGTGGCACCCGCAACGGCCGATATTATGGCGCGCATGGCGCATGGCACGGCCAATGATCTCGCAAGCACAACCCTGCTGGCAACCGACAAGCCGGTGATGATTGCCCCGGCCATGAATGTCCGCATGTGGGAACACAGCGCCACGCAGCGCAATCTTGCCCAACTTGTTGCCGATGGCATTGGCATTTTGCAGCCCGATGAGGGCGACATGGCCTGCGGCGAGTTTGGCCCCGGGCGCATGCAGGAACCCGACGCGATTGCCGAGCGCGTTGCCGCTGCGCTTTGCGAACAAGCCCCGCCCGCGTCCGGGCGATTGGCGGGTTGCAAAATTCTCGTGACCGCGGGCCCCACGCATGAGCCGATTGATCCGGTGCGCTATATCGCCAATCGCTCATCGGGCAAGCAGGGCTATGCCATTGCCGCCGCCCTCGCCGCGGCGGGTGCCGAGACGCATCTGGTCAGCGGGCCGACGCAGCTTGACGACCCGAAGGGCGTGCATGTCACGCGCGTGGAAACCGCGCTGGAAATGCTGGCGGCGTGCGAAAATCATTTGCCCGTCACCGCCGCCATTATGACCGCCGCCGTAGCCGATTGGCGGCCCGGCGATATGGCGACGCAAAAAATGAAAAAATCGACCGGCGACACGCCGGCCCTGCATCTGGTTGAAAATCCCGATATTCTCGCCAAACTGTCCGAGGCCGGCCCCCATCGACCTGCGCTGGTGGTCGGGTTTGCCGCCGAGACCGAGAACTTGGATCAATATGCCCGCGATAAGCTGGCGCGAAAAGGATGCGACTGGATTGTCGCCAATAATGTCGCGCCGGAAACCGGCGTTTTGGGCGGCGACATGAACACCGTGCATTTGGTGTCCGCAACCGCCGACGAGACATGGGAAAAAATGAGCAAAACCGACATTGCCGACCGCCTTGTTGAGCGTATCGGCGCGGCCTTGCAAAGCCAAAAACAGGTGTCTGCCGAATGAGCCAAATTACCGCGCAAGTGATGAAATTACCCCATGGCGAAGATTTGCCGCTGCCGTCATACGAAACGGGCGAGGCCGCGGGCATGGATTTGCGTGCCGCTGTGCCCGAAAATGCGCCCTTAACGCTGGAACCGGGCGCGCGCGTGCTGGTACCGACCGGCTTTGCCATGTCGATCCCGCCCGGCTTTGAAGCACAAATCAGGCCGCGCTCGGGGCTGGCGCTCAAGCACGGCTTGGGCCTTGTTAATGCGCCGGGGACCATTGACAGCGACTATCGCGGCGAGATCAAAATCATTCTGATTAATCTGGGTCAGGAAAATTTTGAAATCGCGCGCGGCATGCGGATCGCCCAGATGATTATCGCGCCGGTATTGCAGGTGGCGATAGAACCCGTCACGAGCCTTGACGACACCGCGCGCGGCGCTGGGGGTTTCGGCTCAACCGGCGTTACGCAGGAGTAGCTTTGCCATGCTGACCCTGTCACGCAAATCTCTATTGGCACTTGAAGCTGTCATTGATGTCGCCCTGCACGCGCGCCCCGACCCGGTGCAGGCGCGTGAAATCACCAAGCGTCAGGGTGTGCCGCAGCGCTATCTTGAACAGGTCATGCAAGCGCTGGTGCGTGCCAATATTTTGCGCGGCGTGCGTGGGCCGCGTGGTGGCTACAGGCTGGCGCGCGAACGCCGCCGCATCAGCGTCAAAGAAGTCATCACTGTCATCGAAGCGCTGGAGGGCGAAGAAACGCTTGATCATTTTAATTCGCCGCTGGGCCAGCAAATTATCGCACCGCTGTGCGCCCGGCTGCAACGCGCCATCGATTCCGAAATGGACGGGATCACCATCGCGGATTTATGTTTGGGCGTAAATCAGCCCGATCAGGAGACGGATAATTTTACAATTTAGGAGAGGGCAATGACGCAGAAAGATACCACCCCTGATACCAATTCAGGCCCGGTTGGCCGCGGACGGATTTATGGCTCAATCACCGAGACGATTGGCAACACACCCATTGTCAGCCTGTCGCGTATAGGCGCAGAATATGGGGTGGCGGCAAACTTGCTCGCCAAGCTTGAGTTTTTCAACCCGATTGCCAGCGTCAAGGATCGCATTGGCGTTGCCATGATCGAGGCACTGGAAAAGGATAATCGCCTGGCCGCCGACAGCGTGATTATCGAGCCGACCTCCGGCAATACCGGCATTGCGCTGGCCTTTGCCTGCGCGGCGAAGGGCTATCGGCTGATTTTATGCATGCCGGAAAGCATGTCGGTGGAGCGGCGCAAAATGCTGCTGCTGCTGGGGGCCGAACTGGAATTGACGCCGGCCGAAAAGGGCATGAAAGGCGCGATTGCGCGCGCTGAAGAATTGATGGCAGCCAATCCCGAATGGGTGATGCCGCAGCAATTTGACAATCCGGCCAATCCGCAAATCCACCGCGTCACCACGGCGGAGGAAATATGGAACGACACGCAGGGCAATGTCGATGTCATCATTTCCGGCGTCGGCACGGGCGGCACGTTTACGGGTCTGGGCAGTGTGCTGAAACCGCGCAAACCCGACTTGCGGATGATTGCGGTCGAGCCCGAAGACAGCCCGATCTTGTCGGGTGGCACACCGGGGCCGCATAAAATTCAGGGCATCGGGGCCGGCTTTGTGCCCGGCAATATGCAGTCTGAATTGATCGACGAAGTGCTGACCATCGGTAATGAAACCGCTTTCGAAACCGCGCGCAAACTGGCCCGCGTCGAGGGGATCCCCGGCGGCATTAGTTCGGGCGCGGCGGTCGCGGCTGCGTTGGAGGTTGGCGGACGCCCCGACATGGTCGGCAAGAACATCGTCATTATTTTGCCGAGCTTTGCCGAGCGCTATTTGTCGACGGCTCTGTTTGAGGGTCTTTAGGAAAAATTTTGACGCTGACCCCGACCCAGCTTGATCGCTATAAACGCCATATTCTGCTGAAAGAAATCGGCGGCGCGGGGCAGCAAGCCTTGTTGCGCGCGCGCGTGCTGATTGTCGGCATGGGCGGGCTCGGCAATCCGCTGGCGCAATATCTGGCCGCCGCCGGGGTCGGCACGCTGGGCTTGGTCGATGATGACTGTGTCGACCTGTCGAATTTGCAACGCCAAATTCTCTTCGACACGCATCATGTCGGCGCGGCGAAAATAGATGTGGCGGCAGCGCGCGTGAAAGCGCTCAATCCGGATGTCGAGGTGATTTGTCATCCGCATCGCTTAACCGGCGAAAATGCCGCCGCACTGATTGACCAATATGATGTCGTCGCCGATGGGTGCGATAATTTTGAGACCCGCTATATCGTGAATGATGCGTGTTTTCACGCCCGCAAAACGCTGGTTTCGGGCGCGGTGGGCCAGTTTGACGGGCAGGTGGCAACCTTCAAGCCGTGGTTGCGCGATGGCGATAATGTGCCTTTGCCTTGCTACCGCTCATTGGTTCCGGCGGTTCCCGATGACGATGGCGAGGATTGTGCGACGCTGGGCACAATGGGGGCTGTGGCGGGTATGATCGGCGCGCTGCAGGCGCTTGAGGTCATCAAGGAAATTACCGGATGCGGGGAAAGCCTGGCGGGTAAGGTGCTTATTTTTGACGGGTTACGCGCACACGCGCGCACTGTCAAACTGGCTTGGGACCCTGCCAATCCGCTTAACGGCACGGGCAAAAATGGCTAAAAACGAGCCTCCGATGGCAGCACCCAATCGGGCGGGCGGTGCCCGTCGGCAAATGTTTTGATATTGATAATGACCTTTTCGCCCATGCTCTGACGGCTTTCCATCGTGGCCGAAGACATGTGCGGCAATAAAATTACATTGTCCAAATTTAACAGCCGCGGATTGACAGCCGGCTCGCGCTCGAACACATCAAGCCCGGCACCGCCCAAGCGCCCCGCGCTCAAGGCATCGGCGAGCGCGCTTTCGTCGATCACCTCACCGCGGCTGGTATTGATGACGGTTGCATGCGGCGGCAGCAATCCCAGACGCCGCGCCGACAGCAGATGATAAGTTGCCGGCGTGTGCGGACAATTCACCGACACAATATCGACCTTGCGGAGCATACGGTCGAGACTGTCAACATAGGTCGCACCGGTTTCAGCCTCCAGATCGACATGCACGCGGTTGCGATTGTGATAGAAAACCTCAAGCCCAAAGACGCGCGCGCGCCGCGCCACCGCCTGCCCGATACGGCCCATACCGATAATGCCCAAACGTTTTCCTGCCAAGCGACGACCCAGCATCCATGTTGGCGACCAGCCTTTGAAACTGCCCGGTTTGCGGATGAGCCGGTCGCCCTCCACCAGCCGCCGCGGCACCGCAAGAATGAGCGCCATAACCATATCGGCGGTGTCTTCGGTCAGCACGCTGGGAGTGTTGGTGACAGTAATGCCGCGCGCATGCGCCGCGTCGACATCGATATTATCGGTGCCATTGCCGAAATTGGCGATCAGTTTTAATTGCGCGCCGGCGCCCTCAATCAGTTCGCCGTCTATCACATCGGCAACCGTCGGCACCAAAACATCATGCGCCGCCATCAGTTCGGCCAGTTCTTGGCGCGACAACACAGCGTCGGTTTGGTTTAAGCGCGTGTCGAACAATTCGACCATACGGTCTTCAATGTCGGCTGGTAGACGTCGGGTGACAGCAACTTTTGTGGCGTTAAGACTCATAATACAAATATTCTACCAGATCGCGTAAGGTGCGGCGAGTGCGAAGCGTGGGGGAGAGCGAAAAGCTCGGGGCTTGATGAAGCGTGCGCGAATTAGTATCAAGATGACATGACCCGTCCGGTATTTCTTCGCCTTTGTCTTGGGCTTTCCCTATTGCTTTTCATGGCAGCGCTGGCCCCGTTCTCGATCTCGGCACAGGCCCCGCGCGAACCGCAGACATCTTATCAGGCATCATATAAAAATGGTGCCTTGCAAGACACCCGCCCCCTTGGTGCCAGCGGTCTGGCTTTGCCGCGATTTGTGTCGATCAAATCTGATGCCGCAAATGTCCGGCGCGGGCCGGGGCCGGATTTCCCGCTGCTCTGGCAATATCAGCGCCGGAATTTACCGCTCGAAATCATTGCCGAATACAATGATTGGCGCCAGATCCGCGACCATCAGGGCGGCGAAGGCTGGATGAAGGCACCACTTTTGAGCGGTACGCGCACCGTAATCGTGCGTCGTTCGGCGCATGCGGTGACCTTGCGGGCCACCCCCGACGCGACGGGGGGCGTTGTGGCGCTTGTGCAGCCCGGCGTCATCGGCACGCTCGACATGTGTAAGGGCGATTGGTGCGAGATTGAGGTCGACAGCTATGATGGCTGGCTGCCCCGCGACCAGATTTGGGGCGTCTACCCGTTCGAATTTAAAAAGTAAAAAGGGGGGCTTGCGCCCCCCTTGAAAACTTTAATGGTTGAAGCCTTATGCGACCAGATCAAAGCGGTCGGCATTCATGACCTTCGTCCACGCGGCAACGAAATCGGCAACGAATTTGCCGGCATTGTCGTCCTGAGAATAAAGCTCAGCAATCGCCCGCAATTCCGAATTGGAACCAAACACCAGATCGACCCGCGTCGCCGTACGGGATTTTTCCCCGCTTGCGCGATCGGTCGCCTCGTACAGATTTTCGTCCGTTTGGGCCCAAGCGACATCCATGTCCAGTAATTTGGACAGCCACTCATTGCTCAGCTTATCGGTCGATGTCCATACGCCATGACCTTTATCGCTGATGCCGAGTGCGCGCAGACCCGCAACCAGAACCGTCATTTCTGACGCTGTCAGGCCGAGAAGCTGCGCTTTGTCGAGCAGCATTTCCTCGGGCGCCACGGTAAATCCACCGCCCAGGAAGTTACGGAACCCGTCCGCGCGTGGCTCCAGAACCGAGAAGCTGTCAGCATCGGTCTGCTCGGCGGTCGCATCGCCGCGGCCCGGTGTAAACGGAACGTCGACGCCGGATGCTTTTTCAAGACCGACAGAGCCACCCAGCACAATCACATCGGCAAGGCTCGCGCCATGCGCTTCGGCAATCGGCTCCAGCACACCCAGTACTTTGGCAAGCTGGTCGGGTTTGTTGACCGCCCAGTCTTTCTGGGGTGACAGGCGGATGCGGGCACCATTGGCGCCGCCGCGCATGTCCGATCCGCGATAGGTTGATGCTGACGCCCAAGCCGTTTCGACCAGCTCCTGGATGGTGAGGTCGCTATCGGCAATCGCCGATTTGACAGCCGCCACATCGTAATTATCGGCACCCGCCGAAACCGGGTCTTGCCACACCAGCTCTTCTTCCGGTACTTCCGGGCCGAGATAGCGGCATTTCGGGCCCATGTCGCGGTGCAATAATTTGAACCAGGCGCGCGCGAACGCGTCGGCAAATTTGTCGATATCTGCGTGGAATGCTTCCGACACTTCGCGATAGGCCGGATCGGTGATCATGGCAATATCGGCCGTGTTCATGGTTGGCAGAACTTTTTTGCCGGAGCCGTCGACTTCCGGTGCCATGTCTGCGTCTTCGACATTTTTCGGATGCCAGATATGCGCGCCAGCCGGGCTTGTTGCCAGCTCCCACTCATATTTGAACAGATTGTCGAAATACCCATTGTCCCACTGGATCGGGTTTGCCGTCCAAGGGCCTTCAAGACCGGATGTGATGGTATCAACACCCTTGCCGCTGGCATGGGTCGACATCCAACCAAAGCCCAAGGCTTCCATCGGCGCGCCTTCCGGCTCTGGGCCAACCAGCGCGTCGTCGCCGGCACCGTGCATTTTACCGAATGTATGACCACCCGCGACCAGCGCCACGGTTTCTTCGTCATTCATCGCCATGCGCGCAAATGTTTCGCGCACATCTTGGGCGCTCAAAAGCGGGTCAGGATTGCCGTTGGGCCCTTGCGGGTTGACGTAAATCAGACCCATCTGCACCGCGGCCAAAGGGTTTTCCAATGACTGGCGTGTCTCGGCATAACGGTTGTCATCGAGCCAGCCGGTTTCGGCGCCCCAATAAATATCTTCTTCAGGGTGCCAAATATCAGCCCGGCCACCGCCGAAACCAAATGTTTTGCCGCCCATGGATTCGATGGCAACATTGCCCGCCAGCACCAGCAGATCGGCCCAGCTAATGGCGTTGCCATATTTCTTTTTCACCGGCCATAGCAGACGGCGCGCTTTGTCCAAATTGCCATTATCGGGCCAGCTATTAAGCGGCGCGAAGCGCTGGGCACCCGTGCCCGCGCCACCGCGACCATCGCCCGTGCGATATGTACCAGCAGCGTGCCACGTCATGCGGATGAAAAACGGACCATAATGACCATAATCGGCCGGCCACCAGTCTTGCGAATCTGTCATCAGCGCGTGCAGATCTTTTTTCAGCGCCGTGTAATCCAGATTTTTGAACGCTTCACGATAATCATGTTCGCCATTATGCGGGTCGGATTTCGTCCCGTGCTGGCGCAAAATTGCGAGATTGAGCTGGTTCGGCCACCAGTCCTGATTGGAAGTCCCCGTCGTCCGATTGCTTGTCAGCGCACCATGCATGACCGGGCATTTTGAAACATCCATGTTTTCCTCCATTGGCTGCTGCGCTCCATAGCGCAAAACGAAGCTAACCCTGCTTTGACAAGCGTGTCAAGTAGATTAGAACAATTCTAAAGTGGACAAGTTTACGCAGGCGCCTTGAGCAGGCGGATCACCACATCCACCCCGGCCAGATCATAGCCCGAAGGGGCATTGGGCAGGCTGCTCAACGCCACCTCGTCGAGCGGAATATCAATGAGACGGGTTTCATCTTCGATGAAGAAATGGTGGTGATCGGTAACATTGGTGTCGAAATAGCTGCGCGCATGGTCAACGATAACCTCGCTCAGTAAACCGGCGCTCAAAAACTGGTTGAGCGTGTTGTAAATCGTCGCTTGCGACACGCTCAGCCCGGCATTGCGGGCTTCTTCGTGCAGCGTTTCCGCCGTCACATGGCGATTTCCGGCACCGAAAAGCAAATGCGCCAGCGCCAGGCGCGGCCGCGTCGAGCGCAAGCCTGCGGCGCGCAATTTGCCGCTGAGACGATCAATCTGTTCGGGGGTTAACGCATCAAAATTCATGTTACTGCATCACTGCTCTTTGTAATCATTCTAAGCAATAGTCAATCGTCACAAAACTGTCAAGATGCAATAAACCTTCCTCTGCTTGGGTGGTCATGTTAGGTTTTGCCTCAATTGGGAGAAAATATGACCCGCCAAAGCAGTTACACTTATGACGAATTGATCGCTTGTGCCAATGGCGACCTGTTCGGCCCCGGCAATGCCCGCCTACCAGCCCCCCCCATGCTGATGTTTGACCGCATCACCCATATCAGCGATAGCGGCGGAGCGCACTACAAAGGCGAGATTCGCGCCGAACTGGATATCAAGCCCGAGCTTTGGTTTTTCGATTGCCATTTCCGCACCGATCCGGTGATGCCCGGCTGTCTGGGGCTGGATGCGATGTGGCAGCTTGTCGGTTTTTATCTGGGCTGGCTGGGCAATCCGGGGCGCGGGCGCGCGCTGGGCGCAGGCACAGTGAAGTTTACCGGCCAAGTGTTGCAGGACATTTCGCTGGTGGAATATCAGCTTGATATGCGCCGCGTGATGACGGGCCGACTGACCATGGGCATTGCCAATGCCCGGCTTTTGGCCGATGGTGAGCAAATATACAGCGCAGAAGATTTGCGCGTGGGCCTGTTCTTGCCGGAACAAATGTAACAACAAAACTCGGCCGATAAATTGGAGAAAATTATGAGACGTGTCGCAATCACTGGTATGGGAATCGTGTCGAGCATTGGCAATAACGCGCAGGAAGTGGCAGCCAGCCTCGCCGAGGGGCGCTCGGGCATCCGTGCCGAAGCCGACCAGATCGAAAAAGGCTTTCGCAGCCAGGTTGCCGGTCGCCCGACACTGGACATCGAAACGGCTGTCGACAAGCGCGTGCGTCGCTTCATGGGCGCGGGCGCGGCGTGGAACTATGTCGCCATGGAACAGGCCATTGCCGATGCAGGGCTTTCACCCGATGAGGTATCACACCCGATGACCGGCATTATTATGGGCTCAGGCGGGCCCAGCACGCACGCGCTGATCACCGCGGCCGACACCACGCGCAATTCCGGCCCCAAGCGCGTTGGCCCGTTTGCTGTGCCCAAATGCATGTCGTCGACAAATTCGGCAACACTCGCCACCCCCTTCGGCATTAAGGGCGTGAATTATTCCATCTCCTCGGCATGCGCCACTTCGACCCATTGCATTGGCAATGGCGCGGAAATGATCCAGTGGGGCAAGCAGGACATTGTGTTTGCGGGCGGCGGCGAAGAGCTTGACTGGGCGCTGTCGGTTTTGTTCGACGCCATGGGGGCCATGTCGTCGGGCTATAATGACACCCCGCAGGTCGCCAGCCGTGCCTATGACGCCAATCGCGACGGCTTTGTAATTGCAGGCGGGGCGGGCGTTTTGGTGCTTGAGGAAATGGAGCGCGCGCAAAAACGCGGCGCGAAAATCTATGCCGAAATTGTCGGCTATGGCGCTACCTCTGACGGGCATGACATGGTGCAGCCCTCGGGCGAAGGCGCGGTGCGCTGCATGCAGATGGCGCTGAAGGGCGTTGATGGCCCGGTCGATTACGTCAACCCGCACGCCACCTCCACGCCGATTGGCGACGTCAAGGAGATTGAGGCGCTGCGCGAGGTTTTTGGGGCTGATTGCCCGCCCATTTCAGCCACCAAATCGCTGACCGGCCACTCGCTGGGCGCGGCCGGCGTGCAGGAGGCCATTTACACATTATTGATGATGCAGGGCGATTTCATCGCCGCGTCCGCCCATATCGACACGCTCGACCCCGAATTTGAAGACGTGCCGATTATCCGCGAACGCAAAGACAATGCCGGCCTGACTTGCGCCATGTCGAACTCCTTCGGCTTCGGCGGCACCAATGGCACATTGGTGATGAAGAAGGTTTGATGGGAAAACCAAAAAAAGAAAATAATTTTAGTCAAAGAAGATTGGCAAATTTAACGCTCTATTGACGGGTGTCGATCCACTATAGGCTCACTTAAATAATAATAAGAGTGAGCCATGAAAAACAAAAACGCTCTGCTCTTTCCGCAAGATCAGTCAGATAAACATAACGAAAACAATGTTCATGATCTCGCAGACAGGGGAACCGTTCCGCGTCCATTCTTAAAATGGGTTGGCGGAAAACGCGCATTGATCCCTCAGCTTGAAAAGCTGTTGCCCCCCTCTATTGAAAATTACCTCGAGCCTTTCTTGGGCGGCGGGGCGATGTTTTTTTATCTGCAAAGCAACGCCTTGTTCAAAAACGCCAAATTGTCGGACGTGAACAGTGAACTTATCCAGACGTGGCAAACGGTGAAAGAAAGCCCCCACGACTTGCTAAAATCATTGCGGTGACACAAGGCGCTTCACTGCGAGAAATATTTTTACCACATGCGCGACCACTATGCGCCGCGCTCAACGGTCGGCGTGGCCGCGCGCATGATTTATCTGAACAAAACTTGCTTCAACGGGCTGTATCGGGTGAATTCGCGCAACAAATTCAATGTCCCAGTGGGACGTTATGTCGACCCCGTAATCGCCGATGAAGAAAACATTACGGCTTGTCATAAAGCATTGAAAAAAACCGAGTTGGAAAATCGGCGATTTTCGGAAATGCCGACGGTCGATGCCGACTTTATCTATATTGACCCACCATATGATGCGACGTTCACAAATTATCTGGCCGGTGGGTTTCATAAAAGCAGTCAAGAAGAGTTGCGTGAGGTTGCAGGTGCGTGGGCGGCGCAAGGGTCTCGCGTCATGATCTCAAACTCCGACACAGCTCTTATTCGCAAATTATACAGCGGCCCTGAATGGCAAATTAATGAAGTCCGGGCCGGTCGCATGATTAATTCCAACCCCAAAGGGCGCAAGGCTGTTGTCGAATTGGTAATAAGAAATTACGACTGATGTCAGAGACGGGTGGGGGACGTGCCAATCAATCGGGCCGCAGCCTCGAAAAAATGGTCGAGGGGCTTTTGCTGGGTCATGGCTACGGTAAGGTTTCCAAGCGCGAGATCCAAAAACACATAATTGCTGGCGAACCGGTTTTCACCACCCAGTTCTTGATTGGTCAGACGATCTACAACTTGGACTTGAAAATCGATTTTTTCGTCTATCACCCCGGCAAATTTCCCGATGGCCTCATTATTGAATGTAAGTGGCAACAGGCCGGTGGCTCAGTCGACGAGAAATATCCCTACCTCGTTGCCAATCTCCTCAAAACCCAAAAAGCCGCCATCATTGTTCTTGACGGCAGTGGATACAGATCCGGCGCAAAACGCTGGCTTGAAGATCAAGCACTCAAAAATAACAAATTGACGGTGTTTGACCTCGTCGCTTTCACGCAATGGGCAAATAACGGGAACCTCTAGGGTTTAGGGAAGAGGGCTGGGGTGAACGGGAGGTTAGGAGAGTGAAGATACAATTAAAAGCCTCTGGAGGGGCGGTAATCAATGATTATATCTTTTCTTAAAGAGAAGTACCCAATTGCAAAATGGGAGTCCGTGGATAAGGAAGAAACTTTTTTCACCTTTGGCTGGAATGAATTTTCAAAAAGCCTAAAGCGCTACGGCATTTATCCTGGTAACTTATCACCACAGTGGCGTCATGAAAATGAAACCAGAGAGGCCGTCCAAAAGTTCCTCATGGATGGTAGGGCGATGACTCAAATTGACGATTGGACAATTTCAGATGGCGCCCTCTTAATCTACAACAACCTTGCGAAAGAATATAATTTGGGCGCTAAGATTATCCGTGTTTTTGATTCTGAGGAAACAAGAGAATTTTACACCCTCTCTTTATTACATGAATGCTGCATTCCAGAACTATTCTTCACAGCCCAAGAAAAACACAGGAACAATATACTTGCCGGTAAGCAGCCAATACGGTGGATTGATTACTATCGGTCACTCGAAGAAAACATGGCTAAACAAAGTCAGCATGGCAGCGCCGTGTTCGACCACAATGAAGGTTTCTCCAACATAACAAACGTAGGAAGCATAAGTGAGGGCAATTTTCTAGCTTCCAACATCACAATTCGAGAGCGGGCACTCAACGCGATTATTTTTTCGTTCCACACTAATGAAATTGACGATGAAGCAAGGGGGAGCTTCGGAGAAGATACTTACAAAATTGTAGACCTCCAGAATTGGGTAAAAAATATTCTTCAAACCACAACTGAATATTTCAAAACGATGCAAACATCAAAGCACCCCTTAATCGGCATCATAGCCTATCTGGGACCGGTGAATTATGTTGCCTCTCGAGCAACTCTGATTGAGCGTGGCAGTCAAACGGATCTGTCAGAAATAATTCGTGCCGAGAAGGGCGCGAAAGTCAGAATGCAAGATGTTAGAATATTTAAAGACGATAATGCTGTTTTTGAAGAATTCTTTAATGAAGTCAAAACATCCATGTTCACAAAGGATCAGCGCTATGCATCTCAATCTGAATGGCGTCTTTGCATCATGGGCATTGTTGCGAACCACGAAGGATGTGGGTACCTAAGCCCGCATAATAGGAACTTAAGCCCGGATAATTGGAACTTAAGCCCGGATCAGAGGGCTTATGAATTTATGGCTGAGAACTTAGCTAGCGAAGCCCTAGACCTGATTATAAAAGGCTAGCGCCTTACATCTCAGGATACTATTCGCACGACCTTAAAAAAAAACGGCGCGTCCCGCATTGGGAGCGCCGCTTTTCGTGTTTGAAAGAAAGCGTGTGGTTTATTCGGACGCTTCGGCCGTCTCTTCTTTGCCTTCGAGGTCTTCGCCGGTTTCCTGGTCGACGACTTTCATCGACAGGCGCACCTTGCCGCGATCGTCAAAGCCGACGAGTTTGACCTTCACCGTGTCGCCTTCCGACACCACATCGGAGGTGTTGGCGACGCGCTCGTTTTTCAGCTGCGAGATATGCACCAGCCCGTCGCGCTTGCCGAAGAAGTTCACAAACGCGCCAAAGTCCATGACCTTGACGACCGTGCCTTCGTAAATCACGCCAACTTCCGGCTCCGCCACAATCGAATTGATCCAGTCCAGCGCGGCCTTGATGGCTTCGCCGTCGCTGGAAGCAACTTTGATAAGCCCGTCATCGCCAATGTCGATCTTGGCGCCGGTGGTTTCGACAATCTCGCGGACAACCTTGCCGCCCGTGCCGATAACTTCGCGGATTTTATCCTGCGGCACCTGAATGGTCTCGATTTTGGGGGCATATTCGCCCATTTCGTCGCGCGCTTCGGTCAGCGCCTTGCCCATTTCGCCCAGAATATGCGTGCGCCCGCCCTTGGCTTGGTCGAGCGCGACTTGCATGATCTCTTCCGTAATGCCGGTGATTTTAATGTCCATCTGCAGCGAGGTGATGCCCGCATCCGTGCCGGCAACCTTGAAATCCATGTCGCCCAGATGGTCTTCATCGCCCAGAATATCGGACAAAACCGCAAAGCGGTCGCCTTCCTTGATAAGCCCCATGGCAATGCCGGCCACCGGTTTTTTCAGCGGCACACCGGCATCCATCATCGCCAGCGAAGCCCCGCACACGGTTGCCATGGAAGACGAGCCGTTGGACTCGGTAATTTCCGAAACCAGCCGCAGCGTGTAGGGGAAGTCGTCGCGGCTCGGCAACATGGCTTTGAGCGCGCGCCATGCCAGCTTGCCATGGCCGATCTCGCGGCGGCCGGTAAAGCCGACGCGCCCCGTTTCGCCCACGGAAAACGGCGGGAAGTTGTAATGCAACAGGAAGTTTTCCTTATAGGTGCCTTCCAGCGCATCGACGAATTGCTCGTCATCGCCCGTGCCCAGCGTGGTGACAACCAAGGCTTGCGTTTCGCCGCGGGTGAACAGCGCCGAGCCATGCGCGCGCGGCAGCACATTAACTTCCGAGACAATCGGGCGCACATCGGCAAGCCCGCGCCCGTCAATGCGCTTTTGCGTGTCCAGAATGCCGGTGCGGACAATGTCGCTTTCCAGCCCCTTAAACGCGCCGCCCACAGTATTGCGTTCCTCATCGCCCGAAGCCTCGTCCAGCAATTCGTCTTTCACCGTGTCGCGCAAAGCGGCAATCGCTTCCTGACGGGTCTGCTTGTCGGCTTCCTGATAGGCGGCCTCCAACCCGGTTTTGGCAAGCTCGGCAACTTTCGCTTCCAGCGCGCTGTCGTCTTTTTCTTCCATTTCGCGCGGCTCTTTGGCAGCTTTTTCCGCCATGCGGATACACGCCTCAATAACCGGCTGGAAGTGCTTGTGGCCGAACATTACGGCACCCAGCATAATTTCCTCGGACAATTCATCGGCTTCCGACTCGACCATCAGCACCGCGTCAGACGTGCCGGCCACAACCAGGTCAAGGCTTGTATCCTGCATCTGGTCAATGGTGGGGTTGATTATATACTCGCCGTCAACATAGCCGACGCGCGCGCCGCCAATCGGCCCGCGAAACGGCACGCCCGAAATTGTCAGCGCGGCGGAAACCGCAACCATGGCGACAACATCCGGGTCGTTTTCCAAATCATGGCTCAGCACCGTGGCGATGACTTGGGTTTCGTTTTTAAATCCTTTGACGAAAAGCGGGCGTATCGGCCGGTCGATCAGGCGCGACACCAGCGTTTCTTTTTCGCTGGGGCGCCCTTCGCGCTTAAAATAGCCGCCGGGCACTTTACCCGCGGCGTAAGCCTTTTCTTGATAATTGACAGTCAGGGGGAAAAAATCCAGACCGGGCTGGGGGCTACGGTCAGCAACCACAGTTGCCAGTACGGTTGTTTCACCATAAGTCGCCAGCACCGCGCCGTCAGCCTGACGGGCAATGCGACCGGTTTCCAAAACAAGTGGGCGACAGCCCCAGTCAATTTCTTCGCGTGTAATTTCAAACATATCGTTTCCTATCTTGCGGCACCGAACCCCATGTCCGTATACCGCGCCACCTTCCGGGCAGCATTGAAGAACCAGATTTTCTTCGCGTGCGAAGCAGGGCCGTTCTTCTCATTAACAGGCAACACGAACCCCATGTCCGTGCGCCCTGGCTTTGCCCTGATTAAAGGGGTTGGCGCAATCGCCAGCCCCGCGCGCATTAGCGCCGCAACCCCAGCCGTTCAATCAAAGATTTGTAACGGTCTGCGTCGCGCGCTTTGACATAGTCCAGCAACCGCCGCCGCTGGGAAACCATTTTCAAAAGGCCGCGCCGCGAATGATTGTCTTTGGCGTGGGTTTTGAAATGCTCCGTCAGATTGGTGATCCGCTCTGTCAAAATGGCGACCTGTACTTCCGGAGATCCCGTGTCGCCGTCGGTTGTTGCATATTCTTTTATCAGCGCTTGCTTGCGCTCTTCACTTATCGACATCCCAACTCCTTTTCGGCGGCTTCACCGCCTGTTAATCCACCTGTTGAGGCGGAAAGTTGAAAACCCTGACCGGATGCACCGCCGCGTCTTTGCGTCTGCAAATAGCCACCGGCATATTTTCGTGCACTGCCACAAACTCCGTAGCGGCTCCGCCATCCGCCATCGCTGCGCGATGCTCGGACAAATCGATCAGAGAAATGGCTTGCCCCTGCCTTATGCGGGATGCCTGTTCCACCGAAACGGCCAGTGCCGGGATGTCGTCCAGCACGGTCATCAGGGGCAACACATGGGCATCCAGAGCCGCCAAATCGGGCACAATATGGCGCAAAGTTTCCAGTTTTTCCAGCCCTATTGCATTTTTTTCGTCAAACGGGCCAACGCGCGTGCGGCGAAGCGCCGTCACATGCGCGAAAGCACCCAAATGACGCGCCAAATCACGCGCAAGTGACCGAATATAAACACCTTTTCCGCACACGACCTGCAAGGTGCAATGCTCGGGCGTGGTGGCGTCCATGACGTTGATAGCGTCAATATGCACCGCGCGCGGGGCAAGGTCGACGGTTTCCCCGGCCCGCGCCAGTGCATAGGCGCGCACGCCGTCTTTGCGAATGGCGGAAAACGCCGGCGGGGTCTGCATAATATCGCCGATAAAATTGGGCAGCGCGGCGACAATATCTTGCGCGCTTGGTCGATGATCGCTGGTCTCGGTAATGTCGCCTTCGCCGTCATCGGTTTGCGTGGCCACGCCCCAGCGCAAGCTCACCTTATAGGTTTTTTGCGCGGCCTGCATGAACTGTACGGTTTTCGTGGCCTCGCCGAAAGCCACCGGCAAAATGCCCGACGCCAGCGGGTCGAGCGTGCCGGCGTGTCCGGCTTTTTTCGCCTCGAACAGACGACGCGTGGCGGCAACGGCCGGTGTCGAGCCAAGGCCGTGCGGTTTGTCCAAATTGACCCAGCCGGAAATCTCACGCCCGCGGATTTTACGTCCCATTAGTTTTTTCCGCTATCGGATCCGCTGCGCCCATGCCCCAAATCGCGTGTCACGTCGCGGCTGTCCAATAATTGATCCATTGCCGCGGCGCGGTCGAAACTTTCATCGGCAATAAACTTTATATTCGGCACATATTTCAAATGCAGATCACCCAGCGCGGCTTTTTTGAGGCGCGGTGCTTCTTCGTTTAATTTGGCAACAATTTCCGACAAATGCGCGCCACCCAAGGGCATAACATAAACGCTTGCTTGGCGAAGGTCGGGGCTGATCCGCACCTCGGTTACGGTGATGCTGGCCTTTTTCAGGATTTTGGCTTCCAAACCATCGCGCACCAAACCATCGCGCGACAAGAACTCGGCAAGGCGCTGGCGGATAACCTCACCCACGCGCAACTGACGCTGGCTGGGCCCGCGCGCACCCGACCCCATGGCTAGCCGTCCAGACTGCGGGCGATTTCCTCGACCTCGTAACACTCGATCACATCGCCCTGTTTCAAATCAGAATAGTTCTCGAACGCCATGCCACATTCCTGCCCGGCGTTCACGTCCTTCACTTCGTCTTTGAAACGGCGCAGCGAACTCAGCTCACCCTCATGGATGACAATATCGTCGCGAATAAGCCGCACACGGGCACCCCGGCGCACCAGCCCCTCGCGCACTTGGCAACCGGCGACCTTGCCGGTTTTGCTGACCGAAAATACTTCCAGAATTTCGGCCGTACCCAAAGGCGTCTCGCGCAAATCCGGCGACAAAAGGCCCGCCATGGCGGCTTTCAAATCATCGACCAGATCATAGATGACATTGTAATAACGGATCTCGATACCTGCAGCTTCGGCGGCGGTGCGCGCTTGCGCGTTGGCGCGCACATTAAAGCCCAGCACAATGGCGTTGGACGCCGCGGCCAGCGTGATATCGCTTTCGGTGATACCCCCGACGCCGGCCAGCACCGCGCGCGCAGCGACTTCATCCGTGCCGAGTTTTTCAGCCGCCTGCGCGATGGCTTCCACCGAGCCCTGCACGTCGCCCTTGACGACAAGCGCGATTTCGGCGACTTCGCTGGTTTTCAACTGCTTCATCATCTGGTCGAGCGAGGCTGCGCGCGGCCCGCTGGCGCTTGATTTTTCGCGCGCCTTGCGCTCACGATATTCGGCAACCTCGCGCGCGCGCGCTTCTGTTTCAACAACCGAGAACACGTCACCTGCGCCCGGCACACCGCCGGAGCCAAGTACTTCGACCGGTGCCGATGGCCCGGCCGTGTCGATTTGTCCGCCGTGGTCATTGATGAGCGCCCGCACGCGGCCCGACACTTGCCCGACGACAAAAACATCGCCGACGCGCAGCGTGCCGCGCTGAACCAACACGGTAGCTACGGGCCCACGGCCCTTATCGAGCTTGGCCTCAATGACAATGCCCTCGCCGTCGCGCTCGGCATTGGCTTTCAGTTCCATCACCTCCGCCTGCAACGCCACCGCCTCAAGCAAATCTTCCAGACCTGCACCGGTTTGCGCCGAAACCTCGATCATCTGCGTTTCGCCGCCCATATCTTCGGCAATGATTTCGTGCTGCAATAATTCGTTTTTCACGCGCGTCGGGTCAGCTTCGGGCTTGTCCATTTTATTGATCGCCACAATGATGGGCGCTTCGGCGGCCTTGGCGTGGTTGATCGCCTCGACCGTTTGCGGCATGACCCCGTCATCGGCGGCAACCACCAGAATGACAATATCCGTCACCTTCGCACCGCGCGCGCGCATGGCGGTAAATGCCGCATGGCCGGGTGTGTCGATAAATGAAATTACAACCCCGTTTTGCGTGGTCGTCTGATACGCGCCAATATGCTGGGTGATGCCCCCGGCTTCTCCGGCAGCGACCTTTTCTTTGCGCAGAGCATCGAGCAGCGATGTTTTGCCGTGGTCGACATGGCCCATCACCGTGACAACGGGCGGGCGCGCGCTCATATCTTCGTCTTTATCGGCTTCACCGATCAGGCCATCTTCAATGTCGCTTTCCGATACCCGGCGCACGCTGTGGCCGAGGTCTTCGGCGACGATCTGCGCCGTGTCTGCGTCAATGACATCATTAATTTTCGCCATAACGCCCTGTTGCATCAGGATTTTAATAACGTCGACCGCGCGTTCCGCCATGCGGTTGGCAAGCTCTTGAATGGAAATCGTGTCGGGCAGTTGCACCGTGCGCGACACTTTTTCGGTGTTTTCAAATGCGTCCGTCTGCCTTTTCTCGCGTTCGCGGCGCCGCCGCATTGACGCCAGTGAGCGCACGCGCTCTTCATCGTTGAGCGCATCATTAATGGTCAGCTTGCCTGCCCGGCGACGGCGTTCATTGCCGCGCCGTTCGGATGACGGTTTTTTGGCTTCCGGGCGCTGTTTTTCGGGCTCGGGACGGCGTGCATTTTCAGGCCGCGCGGCCGGCTCCGGTGCGCTTGTTTGCTTGGGGGCTTTTTTCTTCTCGCGCGCCAGCGCTTCCGCGCGACTGGCTTCTTCGGCCGCTTTTTGCGCCTCTTCTTCAGCGCGTCGCGCTTCTTCCTCGGCACGACGGCGCGCTTCTATTTCGCTTTGCTTGGCCTCTTCAATGGCGCGTTGCTTGGCTTCGATGACAGCAGCCTGACGACGGTCCTGCTGGCTTTTCGACAGATTGTCCTGCGGCGATGGTGCGGGCGCGGGCTGCGGCGCGGCATCTTCGGCGGGGGCGGCTTCAGCGGCACCTGAATTTATGGTGCGCTTGCGCCGCTTTTCAACCAGAACGGATTTGCTGCGACCATGCGAAAAGCTCTGGCGCACCTGGCCGGATTCGACCGTGCGTTTCAGGCTCAGCGTCTTGCTGCGTCCGGCATTTGCCTCGCCGTCTTCGCCTGTCTTTATGTCGCTCATCGCTTCCTCACTTTTGTCCACCGGACTGTTCACTCGGCGCAGTGCCGATATAGACCTGCCACCGACGGGTCGCTGCGTCAATCTTAGCTGCCCATTGCGCTTCTGTAACTGCGCTGTGTATCACATCTTGGCGCCCCATAGCCAAGCCCAATTCGTCTGCCGAAAAAACCTCCAAAACAGGCACGCCAGCAGCTTGCGCTTTTCGGGCCAGTTTTGCCCGACCGTCTTGCGCGCCATCATGCGCCGAAACCAGCATGGCCGCGCGACCGCCGGAAAGGGCTGCCTCCACTTTGGCAAAGCCTAGCACAATTTTGCCCGCCGCACGCGCCAGACCCAGCATATTGCGCGCACGCGCGCCCAGCAAAGCTGCGACCTGACACGGCAAATCTTCCGGCACATGCCAGTCGGCACTGTTTTGCAACGCCGCGACGCATGTTTGTCGCGCGCTCACCCAAATATGCGCGCCCGGCAGCTTATTGCCGATATCCGGCGTCAGCTCTCCCGCAGGCGACACACAAAACCGCAGCAGATCATGGGCGGGCAGTGTCTTTCCGGTTACGTGACAGGCAAATTCCATACAAGCTTCCCATCACATCGCAGCATCAGTGTCGGGCGCACCTGGCGCGGCGTCGGAGCCCGCGGCCTCGCCAGTTCCCGCGCCCGAACCGTCAGCTGGCGCGGGATCGGTTTGCGCGGCGATGTCTTCACCCATTTCTGCGGCGATTTCTTCGCCGATATCTTCGCCCATTTCTGCGGCGCGCGGCGCCGCTTCCGCCGCCGCTTTTTCGGCAGCAAGCGCGTCCAGCTCTTCTTGCGTGACCCAACCCGCTTTAACCCGAGCCGCCATAATCAAGGCTTCGGCGTCTTCTGGGCTGATGTCAAAGCCGTCCAAAATGCCGTCTTGGCGCACGCGTTTGCGCTCAATTGTTTCAAACCAGCCGGTCAGATCATCGGTCACGCATCCGGCAAAATCTTCCAGGCTCTTAATGTCGTTTTCGCCGAGCCGCACCAGCATGGCCGGCGTTAAATCGGTAATTTCCGCCAGCGCGTCTTCGACGCCCATTTCGCGTCGTTGCTCGGTCAGGGCTGCATTTTGCTGGTCGAGGAAGTCGCGCGCACGATTTTGAATTTCCTGCGCCGTTTCATCGTCAAAGCCTTCAATATAGGTAATTTCATCGAGCGGCACATACGCCACTTCTTCGACCGTGGCAAAACCTTCCGAGGCCAGCAATTGCGCGATCATCTCGTCAACATCAAGCGCTTCCATAAAGGTTTCCGTACGCTCGGCAAATTCGGCCTGACGGCGCTCGCTTTCCTGCGCTTCCGTCATAATGTCGATATCCCAGCCGGTGAGTTGCGAGGCAAGGCGCACATTTTGTCCGCGCCGGCCAATCGCCAGACTCAACTGCTCGTCCGGCACAACGACCTCAATACGCTGAATATCCTCGTCAAGCACCACTTTCGACACTTCGGCAGGTGCCAGCGCATTGACGATAAACGCCGCCGCGTCTTCCGACCACGGGATGATATCCACCTTTTCGCCCTGCAATTCATTGACCACCGCCTGCACGCGGCTGCCGCGCATACCCACGCAAGCCCCAACCGGATCAATCCCCGGATCGCTTGAAATCACGGCAATTTTTGCCCGGCTCCCCGGGTCTCGCGCCACGGCGCGAATTTCGATCACGCCATCATAAATTTCCGGCACTTCTTGGCTGAAAAGTTTCGCCATAAAGGCCGGGTCAGACCGCGACAGAATAATTTGCGGCCCGCGCATTTCGCGGCGCACATTTTGAATATAGGCGCGGATACGATCGCCGGGCCGGAATACCTCGCGCGGGATCAGATTGTCGCGGCGGACGACCGCTTCGCCGCGTCCCAGATCAAGCACCACATTGCCATATTCGACCCGCTTGACCACGCCATTGATAATTTCGCCGACACGGTCTTTAAATTCTTCATATTGCTGCTCGCGCTCGGCTTCGCGCACGCGCTGAACAATCACCTGCTTTGCGGCTTGCGTGGCGATGCGGCCAAACTCGACAGGCGGCAATTCGTCAATAATCTCATCCCCGATTTGGGCGTCCGGGTTCTCACGCTGCGCGATGGCAAGCGAGATTTGCGTATCGTCATTTTCAACAAGCTCCACCACTTCGACCGCCCGCAAAAGTCGTGTTTCGCCGGTTTTCGGGTTGATCTCAACGCGGATGTCGTTCTCGGCACCATAGCGCGCTTTGGCCGCCTTTTGGATGGCGTCTGCCATGGCCGCGAGCACAATCTCAATGTCGATGCCTTTTTCGCGCGCAACTGCATCTGCAATTTGAACCAGTTCCAATTTATTGGCACTAATACCTGTCGCCATTTTCGTCTCCTGCATTATGGCTACCGAATGAACGGCAATAATTTCTTCCGGGCTCTATTTCTTCCGGGTCCTATTTCTTCCGAGTTTTGCCCGCCTTGAGTGATTGGCGCAACGCCGCATCATCGGGC
>CAJXCG010000020.1 GCA_913051715.1 uncultured Rhodobiaceae bacterium | reverse complement strand
TTTGACATTTAAAAAAATGAACCCGTGCAAGCCGTGTTGAATGAAAACGGTCTGGCGGCCGGCGCCGATGTGAACGAACTGATTTTACGACGCATTCAGACCGCCGACGGACGCAGCCGGGCGTTTTGCAATGATGCACCTGTCAGTGTCGGCTTGCTGTCGCAACTGGGCAGCGTGCTGGTTGAAATTCACGGGCAGAACGAAAGCCAAGCGCTAACCGATGCCCGCACCCAGCGTCGCCTGCTCGACCAATTTGCCGGGATTGAAAATGATGTGCGGGCGCTGGGCGACCTGCACAGCGCCAAAATGCAGCTTGAAAAAAGGCTGGCGGCGCATCGCGATGCTTTTGCGCGCGCGGCGCAAGAAGCCGATTATCTCACCAATGCCGTCGCGGAACTGGAAACGCTCGACGCTCAATCCGGCGAGGAGGAAAACCTCGCCGACCAGCGCACCTTGTTGATGAACGCTGAAAAAATCGCCGTCGATCTTGATGAGGCGCGCAAATTTTTGGCCGGCGATACTGGCGTGGAAACTGCGCTCAACGGCGCGTTGCGTCGGCTGGAAAAGGCAGCACCTGAAGCCGCGGGGAAACTCGATGCTGCAGTGAACGCGCTTGACCGCGCGCTGATTGAGGCTGCTGAAGCGCGCGAGGCGGTGCAGGCGGCGGCGGGGGAAATTCAGCACGATCCGGCCGAACTGGCGCGCGTCGAAGACAGATTGTTTGCTTTGCGCGCGGCGGCCCGCAAACACAATGTGGGTTGCAACGACCTGCCGGATGTTTTGGCCCAGCTTGCCCAGCAGCTAACCGATATTGACGGCGGTGCCGACCGGTTGGCGGAGATGGAGCTTGCTTATGAGGCAGCAAAAACTGCTTATAGCGACGCCGCGCAGCGTGTATCTGCGGCGCGTCTTGCGGCGGCGGGTGAACTGGATCGCTGCGTCAACAGTGAGCTTGCGCCGTTGAAGTTGGATGGCGGGCGCTTTGAAACACGCGTCGAAGTGGGCGATGTGGCCGAGGGCGGTGCAGATGGCATTGACCGGGTCTCGTTTGACGCATCGACAAATCCGGGCATGGCGCCCGGTCCCATTGCGCGCATTGCCTCGGGCGGCGAGTTGGCGCGGTTTATGCTGGCCTTGAAGGTCAGCCTCGCTGGCAGCGGTCAGATCGGCACGCTGATTTTCGATGAGGTTGATGCCGGCGTGGGCGGTGCGGTCGCGGAGGCGGTAGGGGTGCGTTTGCATAAGCTGGCAGAACTTGGGCAAGTGCTTGTGGTAACCCACTCGCCGCAGGTCGCTGCGCGCGGTGATTTTCACTGGAAAGTATCGAAGACAACCGAATTGGCGGCAACAGTGACGCGCGTGAACCCGCTGGATGCCGAGGCACGCCTTGAAGAGGTGGCGCGTATGCTGTCGGGGGCAAATGTGACGTCGGAAGCGCGCGCGGCGGCGGGCAAATTGCTCGAGGCGGAGGCCAAATGAGCCGCGCTCAATCTGTCGCCGATTTGACCCGCGCCGAAGCGGCCGACGAGCTTGACGCGCTGGCCCGTGAGATTGCCGCCCATGATGCCGCCTATTATCAAGACGATGCACCCATCATCACCGATGCCGAATATGACGCGCTGCGCCAGCGCAATCTGGATATTGAGGCGCGCTTTCCCGACCTGAAGCGAGATGACAGCCCGTCTGAACGGGTCGGCGCCGCCCCTGTTCAGGGCTTTGCCAAGGTAACCCACGCGGTCGCCATGTTGTCGCTCGCCAATGCGTTTGATGGCGCGGATGTGGATGATTTCATCCAGCGTGTGCGTAAATTCCTGACCTTGGATGCGGGTCAGGACCTGAAGCTGACCTCCGAACCTAAAATTGACGGGCTTTCAGCTTCTTTGCGTTATGAAAACGGTGTGCTGGTGCGCGGCGCCACGCGCGGCGACGGCCGCGTCGGTGAAAATATCACCGAAAATCTGAAAACCGTGTCGGGCATTCCCCATAAACTCCCCGACGGAGTACCGGAGATTGTCGAAGTCCGCGGTGAGGTCTATATGAGCGCGTCGGATTTTACCGCCCTCAATGATCGCCAGAAAGCGGCTGGCAAATCTGAATTTGCCAATCCTCGCAACGCGGCAGCGGGCAGCCTGCGCCAGCTTGACCCTGCCATTACCGCGACCCGGCCCTTGCGGTTCTTCGCCTATGCGTGGGGCGAGATGTCCGACCTGCCCGCGCAAACGCAATCCGGCATGGTCGCGTTGTTTGCCGCTTGGGGGTTCGACGTAAATAGCGACTTTCGCGTGTGTGACGGCACGGATGACCTGCTGGCGCATTGGCGGGATATTGAGGCGCGTCGGGCGCGGCTGGGATATGATGTCGACGGCATGGTCTATAAGGTTGATGCGCTGGATTACCAAAACCGTTTGGGGTTTGTATCGCGCGCACCGCGCTGGGCCATCGCGCATAAATTTCCTGCCGAGCAGGCGACCACCGTGTTGCTCGATATCGACATTCAGGTCGGGCGCACGGGTGCATTGACGCCGGTGGCAAAATTGCAGGAGGTCACGGTCGGTGGCGTGCGCGTGAGCAATGCGACGCTGCACAATGCCGATGAAATCGCGCGCAAGGATATTCGTATTGGCGACACGGTGGTCGTGCAGCGCGCGGGCGATGTGATACCCCAAATTGTGCGCGTGGAAACCGATGCCCGCCGGCCGGACGTACAGCGCTTTACGTTTCCGACGCATTGTCCGGTTTGCGGCTCGCCAACGGCGCGCGATCTGCGCGAGGACGGTGAGGCCGATATTGTCATTCGCTGCACGGGCGGGCTGTCGTGTTCGGCACAAGTACGCGAGCGGCTCAAGCATTTTGTGTCGCGGCCCGCGCTCGATATTGAGGGGCTGGGCAATAAGCAGATCGAGGATTTATGGGCGGCGGGTCTGGTGCGTATGCCGGATGATATTTTCATGCTGCGTGCGCGCTATGGCGATAACCCACCCGATTTCTGGCGGTACACATCCGGTGCGCGTGAAAAGATCGGGACATTGAAAGACAGCGTCGTCAAACTGTTCGATGCGATCGACCAGCGCCGCGATGTCGCGCTCGACCGGTTTATTTTCGGCCTTGGTATTCGCCATGTCGGCGAAACCACGGCGCGCATTTTGGCGCGGCACTTCAAAACATTGGAAGGTTTTCAAGCCGGCGGGGCGGCATTGGCGCAAGAGGACGCAGAAACACGCGAGGGTCTTGAGGCGATTGACGGCGTCGGCACAACGCTGATCTTGGCGTTGCAGCAGTTTTTTGCAGCAGCCGAAAACCGCGCCATATTGGACGCGCTGGTGGCCGCCGGCGTTTCGCCAAGCCCGGTGGGTGAGGCTGAAACATCGGGCGCGCTGGCGGGAAAAACCATTGTATTTACCGGCACGCTGGAAACCGTGTCGCGCGCCGAGGCCAAGGTGCGCGCTGAAATGCTCGGCGCGCGGGTTGCCGGATCGGTATCCGCGAAGACAGATATTGTCGTTGCAGGCCCCGGGGCGGGGTCAAAACGCAAAAAAGCCGAAGAATTGGGTCTCACCATTTTGGATGAGAAGGGCTGGTTGAAACTTTCAGAGCAGACCTCAGAGCAGACCTAAGCGCCGCGCGCGTTGCACTTTTCGTTCGGGTTCAGGTTTTTTTCGACCGATGATTTCGGGCTGCCTGAACTTCGGCATTGCGCGCGGGTTGGCGCGGCGCGTCAGGCGGTTTTTCTTCCGGTGTCGGCCAGCCTTTTTCGATGCCCCAAGCAAAGCAACGCATCTGCTCTTTTTTAATGAAGGCCGCAATTTCTTTTTCCGAGGGTGCGACGTCGCCAAATGCCCGGATAATCTGGCGGTGGCGTCGTGTGGTGTGTTTGCCGGTTCCCAGTTCTTTGCGCGCGACAGCCAAAAATGGAAAGACTGGTTTGCTCTCGCGATAAATTTTATTTGCCAACTGGTCAAGGTGGCGCATCAGCAAACTTGATGCGTAAGACCAATCCTGATCAGCAATGCCTTGAGATTGATTGAGCCGATGATAGGAAATGAATTCCTGACGGCGTGCGGCCCATATCAGATTCTCAAGGGTAATTTCGGTTTGGAAGTTATAATGGCGCATTGTTTTCTCTTATTCTTATGCACCAGAAATATATGATTGTGTCGGATAATTCTAGCACTCAGAGGTTGTATGTGAAAAATGGTCATCGCAACGGACGACAGGCCTTTTCAAGCCAGTTTCCTGTGCCCGAGTCCACCAGTGGCCCTACCTTTGCCAGCACGTCGGCGTGGTAGGTGTTCAACCACAATTTCTCGTCTGGCGTGAGGGCGGCTTTATCGATCAACCGCCGATCGATTGGCGCCAGTGTCAGCGGAGCAAACTCCAACATGTCACGGTGCTTGTCGCCCGTTCGCTTGGCCGGCCGAACATATTGCAGATTTTCAATTCTTATCCCAAATCGGCCCGCAGCATAGTATCCCGGCTCGTTTGACACGATCATGCCCGGGGCCATAGCCACCACCCCACCTTTGGAAATGCGTTGCGGCCCTTCGTGCACAGACAGATAGCTGCCAACACCATGGCCGGTGCCATGGTCAAAATCCTGCCCCGCACCCCATAGCGGAGCGCGCGCCAGCGTGTCCAGTTGCATGCCGTTCGTGCCCACCGGAAAGCGTGCTGCAGCAAGTGCGATGTGACCGCGTAGAACGCGCGTAAAGCTATCAACTGCACCTATAGGTGGTGGATGTCCTTCAATGAGTACAGTGCGCGTTACATCCGTTGTGCCATCGGCATATTGCCCGCCACTGTCAATCAGATAGAGATCACCCGGTCGCAAGCGACGATTGGTGGCATGGGTCACCCGGTAATGCACAATCGCGCCGTTCGGCCCGCTGCCCGAAATTGTGTCGAAGCTCAGGTCACGAAGTTTGCCCGTCTCGGCGCGCAAGGACTCGGCTTTGCGCGCGGCATCAATTTCGCTAATTTTGCCCGAGCGCCCATGTGCGTCGAGCCAGCACAGAAAACGGCACAGCGCCGCCCCATCGCGCAAATGCGCTGCCTTGGCGCCTTTTATTTCGGCTTTGGTTTTGCAAGCCTTGACCGCAGTGCACAAATCTTCACCATGCGCGATCTTGGCGCCGGCGAGATGGCGGGCGAACCAAATCGGCGTTGTGGTCGGGTCGAGACGCACGCGCCCTTTCAGCTTTTCCAAAGCGGCGGTAATTTTTTCAGGCGCATGAATGTAGAGCTTGTCGCCAATGTGTCGGCGTGTGCTGGCGTCCACGCGCGCCGGGTCGATGAACCAATCGAACCGACCGCTGGCTTTCAAAATGCCAAACGACAGCGCAAACGGCGTATGCGGCACATCGTCAGCGCGAATATTCAGCAGCCAGGCAATATTTTCCGGTTGGGTCACCAGCATGGCGGCGTGTTCGTCCGTTGCCAGGCGACGGCCAAGGTCACTGCGCTTGTCGATTGATGTGCGCCCGGCAAGGCGGTCAGGATGGGCGATGACTTTTGTTTCGGGCAGTGGCGGGCGGTCGGCCCAAATGTGGTCGATCGGGTTTTCGGTCGCATATTCAATGATGCAGCCCTTCCGTTGCGCCATTTTCTCAAGCGCCCCGACAAAAGCCAGCGTGTGCAGTTTCGGGTCGAGGCCGATGCGCTGATTTTTTCGCAAGGTTTTTTCCAGCCATGCAAGCGGGCCGGTTTCGGCAATCGGTACGATTTCAAAAATGCCGGTGTCAACCTGATCGGGGGCTTGCAGAATATAGCGGCCATCGACGAAAAGCGCGGCGCGGCGTGCCATAACCACCGCAACACCCGCCGAGCCGCCAAAGCCCGTCAGCCATTTCAGCCGCTCGTTTGCAGCCGGCACATATTCGCCCTGAAACGCATCTTCGCGCGGCACGATAAAAGCGTCGAACCCGTTTTGCGCCATGGCGCGGCGAAGCCGCTTCACATGCTGTGCGGTGTTTGCGCTATCTTTATGATCCTCAAAATCCTGAAACATGGGCCAAGTCTAACGCCGAAACATGAGGCTCGTCCACGGGCCAATGCAGATATCTTTTTGCAAGGTGAGACCAGCGTCGCGATAGCGCGCCACAATGGGCTTCTTTTGCGCGTGCAGGAGGCCGGAAAGAATAAGCTGACCATGGGGTGCCATATGCGCCGCAATGTCTGACGCCATGGCGATGAGGGGGGCGGCGAGTATATTTGCGGTGATTAAATCAAAAGGCGCGGCTTGGCGCGCTTGGTGATGGTGCAGCCCGGTGCACCATACGGGGCGTATATTGGCGGCAAGCCCATTGATTTTAAAATTTTGCTGTGCGACGCGCACGGCTTGAGGGTCAGTGTCGCTGGCAAAAATATTTCGGCACCCGGCTTTTGCCAACGCAATGGCAAGCGTGCCCGCGCCGGTACCGATATCTGCGGCATGCGCCGGGCGGCGGATTTTCAACACATCAGCCAACAAGTGCAGACATCCTTGTGTGGTGGCGTGATGGCCCGACCCGAAAGCCAGTCCGGCATCCATTTCAATTTGGTAGCGTGCGCGGCGGCGATGCGGTCGGTCATGGCGCCCGAACAGGAAAAACGGCGGCACCGACACGGGCGGAAGGTTTTGCTGGCTGCGCGTAACCCAGTCTTCATCCGGCACTTGTTCCAGGGCAAAATCCTCATGGGCGAAGGGCAGGTCGCCAAATTCGGGGGCGGCGGTGAAATAGGCGTCAATGCGCGTGCGGCCATTTTGCGGCAATCCAATGGCCTGGGCGACCGCGCCGGCATTGTCGAAAAACGCCTCGGCCAAATCAGGGTTGGGCGTCGTCACGCGCGCTGTGAAAATCGGGGACATGGGGCGTTATCAATGCTTTTCGACATAAGTGTCGAGCACTTTTTTGCGTCCCGCTTTTTCAAAGCCCACTGTCAGCTTATTGCCCTCAATGGCCTCAATGCGGCCATAGCCAAATTTTTGATGGAAGATGCGTTCGCCGCGCTGATAGGGGCTGTCGGACATATTGGAGACAATGGTCTCAGCGCGCGCTTGGATTGTCGGCGGGTCACTTGGCGTGAGGCGGCTGCGATTGGCCTGCGCGCGTTGCCAGCCTGGACTGTTATAGCTCGAGGCGGCGAAATCATTGGCAAAGCGGCTCTGGCTGGCAAAGCCACTGCCCACATGTTCGGTGTCGCCAACCTCGACATGCTCCGCCGGCAATTCGTCGATAAACCGCGAGGGGATGGCCGAATTCCATTGCCCATGCGTGCGGCGGTTGCCGGCAAATGAAATCGTGGCGCGTTGGCGCGCGCGCGTCAGGCCCACATAGGCGAGGCGGCGTTCTTCCTCCAACCCCTTTGTACCGCTTTCGTCAAGGCTGCGCTGATGCGGGAAAAGGCCTTCTTCCCAGCCGGGCAGAAAAACCGTGTCAAATTCCAGCCCTTTTGCGGCGTGCAGCGTCATCAACGAAACCTTGTCGTCATTTTCTTGGGTCTGTGCGTCCATCACCAGAGAAATATGTTCCAGATAGCCCGTCATATTTTCAAATTCGTCCATTGAGCGCACAAGCTCTTTGAGGTTTTCCAGCTTGCCCGGCGCTTCGGGCGACTTGTCGGCTTGCCACATGGCGGTGTAACCGCTTTCATCCAGCACCAATTCGGCCAGTTCGGTATGCGTCATTGACGGCAGCAGCCCGCGCCAGCGTTCGACGGCTTGGATAAAGCCGTTAAGCGCCCGCCGCGCGGCTGGCTTCAATTCTTCGGTCTGAACGAGCTGTGTGGCGGCACGGTAAAGCGAGGTGTTTTGTCGCCGCGCAGCGTCGTGCAAAGTTTGTAACGCCACATTGCCCAGCCCCCGACGCGGCTTATTGCAAATGCGTTCAAACGCCAAATCATCATCGGCCTGTGCAATCAATCTGAAATAGGCATTGGCATCACGAATTTCGGCGCGCTCGTAAAACCGCGGGCCGCCAATCACCCGATACGGCACACCCAAAGCGATGAAGCGGTCTTCAAACTCACGCATCTGAAAACTGGCGCGCACCAATATCGCCATTTCGTTCAGCTTGTCACCGGCGCGCTGATAGGCCTCAATATCGTCTCCGGTCAGGCGCGCTTCTTCATCGCCATCCCATACGCCGCGCACATTAACCTTTTCACCTTCGGTCAGGTCAGTCCAAAGCTCCTTGCCAAGCCGCCCTTCATTGGCAGCGATAAGGCCCGATGCCGCAGCCAGAATATGCGGTGTCGATCGGTAATTGCGCTCGAGGCGGATAACCTGCGCGCCGGCAAAATCGCGTTCAAAGCGCAAAATATTGTCCACCTCGGCACCCCGCCAACCATAGATAGACTGGTCGTCATCGCCGACGCAGCAAATATTGTTATGCGCTTGTGCGAGCAGGCGCAGCCACAAATATTGCACCGCATTCGTGTCTTGATATTCGTCGACCAATATGTGTTTGAACTTGTTTTGATACTCGACCAGCACAGCGTCGTTTTCACGGAACAAGCGCAGACACTCCAAAAGCAGGTCGCCAAAATCAGTGGCGTTGAGAATTTTCAGCCTTTGCTGATATGTCGTGTAAATCTTGCCGCCCAGACCATTGGCAAAAAAACCGGATTCGCCGTCGGGCACGTCTTCGGGGCCCCAGCCACGGTTTTTCCAGCGGTCAATCAGCCCGGCCATTTGCCGCGCGGGCCATCTTTTTTCATCGACATTTTCGGCTTGGATGATTTGCTTGATGAGACGAATTTGGTCGTCCGTATCCAGAATGGTGAAATCGGGGCGCAGGTCGACCAGTTCGGCATGGCGGCGCAAAATACGCACTGATATTGAATGAAACGTGCCCAGCCAGCCCATGCCTTCAACGGTTTCGCCCATCAACGAACTGATACGCTCTTTCATTTCGCGCGCGGCCTTATTGGTGAAGGTCACGGCAAGAATTTGGCTCGGCCAGGCCTGTCCGGTGGCAATTTTATGCGCGATGCGCGTGGTCAGGGCGCGGGTTTTGCCCGTGCCAGCTCCGGCCAGCAGCAAAAGCGGGCCGTCATCGGCCAAAACCGCGGCGCGCTGTTCGTCATTAAGGCCGTCCAGCATTGGCCCGACGCGGCGCGCATCCATATTGGCGCGCGCGGCAGCCGAGATTGACCCCGGCTGCGCGGGCGGCGGGGGCGGTGTGTCCGATCCCAGATCAAACGGATCATTTTCCATAATAAATGGTACTCAAGTGATTCTCTTAGTGCTGTCGTCACTATATCACGTGTTGCGTGGCATTTCCGCTGTTGGCACACCATAGTATGCTAATATAGCTTCAATTTCCGGAATCATGGAGTTTTTCGTGATGCACATGCGTCTGCTGACCGTTCTTATTCCTATCACGCTGGTGATTGCGGCGGCTTTTCTGGTGCCCTATACGCTCGACATAGACGCGCGCCGCGACCAGATCACCGCGCAAATCAGCCGTGATATGGATATCGACATTACGGCGCACGGGCCGGTAACGCTGCGGCTTTTGCCGAGCCCGGCCTTGCAGTTTGAAAATATCGTGTCGATGATCCAACCGCCCGATGGCGCTCAAGAAAGCGGACAAATCCCATCTGTCGTTGTGTCTGCCAATGAAGTTGACGCTGGCGTATCGCTGGGCGCGCTGCTCGACGGCAAGTTGAAAGTTCGAAATCTGGCCGTGCGGCAGGCCGAAATCCGCATAACAGGCCTCGAGGATGCGCGCAGCGTAACCGACGCGCTGCGGCTTTTTCCGGCGCCGGAAATCAGTTTTTCCGAGGTGCAGTTAACCTTGCAACGCCCACGCGCCGTGCCGGTTCGTATGACGGGCCTGAGCGGTAAATTTTACGCCGAAGCCGCCGACGGGCCTTTCCGTCTGACCGTTCAAAAACACGATGACGGGGGCCAAGCTGTATCGCTGGATGCGCGCATTGGCAGCTTTGTCACCAATCGCTTACCGCTGCGGCTGACCGCACGCTTGGGCACTGATAGCGGTGTGCAATTTAGCGGGTTTTTCAATCAGCGCCCGAGTGCCGCTGTGGAAGGTGAAATCACGCTGCGCGATAAGCGTCTCATCCCCGAATTTCTCTCAAAGCTCGCGCTCAAAACCAACAGCGCGCCATCCGAGACGGCGCGGGTCGACGGCCTGATCCGCATTACTGAGGCCGGCTTGTTTGCCGACAATCTAGAAATCGGAGCGCTGGCGACACAATTTAAGTCGCAGATCGGCATTGTCTGGCCGCGCAAAGACGACCAGCCCGTGCAGATAAGCGCGCGGTTGAGCGCTGATGAAATTGATTTTGACCTGATCGGGCTGGTGCCCGGTTCCCAAAGCGCCACGCCGCCAGACGACGGATATGCGGCGATTGGCGAT
This sequence comes from uncultured Rhodobiaceae bacterium, assembly GCA_913051715.1. Lineage (GTDB taxonomy): Bacteria > Pseudomonadota > Alphaproteobacteria > RS24 > RS24 > UBA7378. The sequence goes on along the minus strand of CAJXCG010000020.1, from coordinate 12,589 downwards.
TTTTTGCCGTCGGTTGACGTTGACGCGCGCGTGTTGTCGGGCCGGTTTTTGCTGGGTGGAGAGGTCGGACGAAATTTGGTTGTCGACTTTCAGACCGGCACAAACAGCGTCCGTATCAATCGGTTCAGTGCCGATATGCCGTTCAATTCCTCCCTATTGGCGGCCGCCAGACTTGCGGGCCCGCCGGGGGCGCTGAAGCTGTCGGGCGATCTGGCGGTGCGTAGCTCTGACAGTGTTGCCGCCTTGCTGTGGCTGGGCGCGCAGATCGGCATTGATTTATCGCTTCTTGCCGAGACGGTGGACGAGCCGCTGTTGCAACGCATGGGGCTGGTGACCGAATTCAGCATTGGGCCTGAGCACCTCAAACTGACGGGGCTGTCGGGGCGCATAGGCAGCGATCAGCTTGAACTGGAGTTGGACATGTCGCGCACGGATAGATTGCGCGGGCATTTGGATTTGCATTTTTCGCAAGCCAATTTGCAAACATTCGGGTTGATGGAAAACGCCAGAGTGTCGCGCCCGTCGCCGTTTCCGGTTCTGGATTTGCCATTTGGTAACTGGTTGCAGAACGTGTTGCCCGCGCGCGCCGGACAGCGCGATTTCACCTTCGAATTGCGTAGCGACGACATTCGCGCCGACGAGGTTAGGCTGGGGCCGGTGTCGGTGCAGGGGCGCATTGTTGACGACGCATTGCAATTACAGCTTTTGCAATTTGAGAATTATCTGGATTCCAAATTCTCATTGACCGGCACGCTTTACCATGACGGCCAGGCGGCCGATGGTGCGCTCGAGATCGACTTGCAAACGCAGGATGCGACGCGCCTGCTGAAACCGCTCATGGCTGATCTTGAGCCGTTGCGTTTGGATTTGTCGCGGCCCCTATCGCTGTCGTCCAGCCTGCGATTGCCCGCGCGTGACGATCCGGACTGGCCCAATATCGAGATCGCTGGGTCGGGAAAGCTGGGCGCGCTCGATATTGATCTGGGCATCCGTACGCCGGTGCGCGACCTGGCGCTTGATGCCGCCGGCACGCGCTTCGATTTGGTGCTTAAGGGGGCGGCAAACGATATGTTGGCGCGCCTCGGTCTGCCGGAAACGCGGGCGCGCGACCAACTGGGTGTGCTCAGTCTGTCAACCGATGCCCAACCGGGGTCAGTGTCACGCTTGCAGGCGGAACTTGCCGTCGATGGGGATCTGTTTTCGCTATCGGGCACAGTGCGACCCGGCCCCACAGGGCGGCGCATTGAAGGGCTTATGCGCGCATCGGGCAGCGATATTCTGCCCTATATGGGTATGATGCGGCCCGACCGAGCCGATGTTGCTTTTTCGGGCACGTCGCAGCTTTTGGTACGTCAGGAGGGCATCAGCTTTTCCAATGTTGATCTGGCGCTCGGCGCCGGACGCCTTACTGGGGAGGGCGTCATGGAATTTGGCGGCGAACCGGCCGGTGCGGGTAATAATTTGACGGCAAACCTGCTGCTGGATGCGCTGAATCTCGACCCGTTTTTGCCCGTGTTTGATGCCGATAACGGGTGGTCGCAAGCGTCCATAGGCTGGCAGCTTCTTGGCGCCAGCGATGCCAATTTGCAAATCCGCCTGACCAATGCTGCCGTGCTGGGCGTTCCGGTGGAAACCCTGCTGACGAATATCAAATTGGTCGAAGGCGTGGTGGAAGCTCCCAACATTACCGCCACTATTTTGGGCGGGCAGTTTGAATTCGACATGCAGGCTGAAGGGGGCGAACTGACGCCGTCATTTCAGCTCATTGGCAGTTTCGCAAATCTCAATCTGGATGCGCTATTGGTGCATGCCTATGAACGCGCGGCGCTGCGCGCTCCGGTTTCGGGAAATTTTTCGTTTCAGGGGCGCGGCACGTCCACCCGCAATATTTTTGCCTCGCTCGCCGGTGCGGCGCAGGTGGAAATCCAGTCCGGCACATTTGAGGCTTTCAATGTCGCCCAGCTTCGCAACGCTTTGGGCGCTGTTGAAGGCGGCGCGCAGCCCGTGCTGGGCGAAACTTATTTCTGGAATGGCGGTGAGGCTTTCAGCCGTGGTCTGGGTCTGTTTACGCTGCGCGACGGACGCGTTGAAACCAGCGCCTTGGAACTTATACGCCAAGGCGACCGCTTGCTTGCCAAAATAAGCGGTAATGTGGATTTGGTCGAACAGCGCGTTGACGCCAAGTCAGAATTTTACAACAGCCTTGGGCGCAGCACGCTCCGCGTTGACCTGACCGACGCCCTCGACGCGCCGCGTCCTGCGATTATGCGTGCCCCCCCGATTGCGGGCCAATAGGCGATTGCGGGTGCCGCGCCCAGTTTAAGATGGCGACGCGCAAGGCACTTGTCAGACTGCCGGTGCGCGGGCGGGCGTCGATCTCGGCGATCATATCGACCATCGACATTTTATGCGCCGCCGCCATATCGGACAAAGCCGCCCAGAAACTCGGCTCCAGCGAAATGCTGGTTGCGTGTCCGGCGATGGTGATCGAGCGTTTGGTTGGCTTTTCCAAAATTATTGCGCGTCTTTATTTCGGCGCGATCATGTCTTCGGGGCGCACAATTTCGTCAAATTCCGCGTCGCTAACATAGCCGCCGCCCACGGCTTCTTCGCGCAAAGTGGTGCCGTTTTTATGCGCGGTTTTGGCAATCACTGTGGCGTTGTCATAGCCGATTTTTGGTGCCAGCGCCGTCACCAGCATGAGCGAGCGTTCCATCAGCGTGGTAATATTGGCCGTGTTCGGCTCAATGCCGACCACACAATTATCGGTAAAACTGACCGCTGCATCGCCGATCAGCCGCATCGACTGGATAAGATTATAGGCCATAACCGGCTTGAAAACATTCAGTTCCATGTGGCCTTGCGCGCCGGCGACCGAAATGGCTGTGTGATTGCCCATCACTTGCGCGCATACCATGGTCAATGCTTCGCACTGGGTTGGGTTGACTTTGCCCGGCATGATCGACGAACCCGGCTCGTTTTCCGGCAGGCTCAATTCGCCCAATCCCGAGCGCGGGCCCGATCCCAGCAAGCGAATATCATTGGCAATTTTGTTCAAAGACGCGGCAATCGTGTTCAACATGCCCGACATTTCGACAAACGCGTCATGCGCGGCCAGCGCTTCAAACTTGTTTTCCGCCGTCACGAAATCAAGCCCTGTGAAGCCGGCAACTTCGGCAGCAAAGGCTTCGGCAAATCCGGGCTTGGCATTCAGCCCCGTGCCGACCGCCGTGCCGCCTTGAGCCAGCGCCAGCAGGCGGGGCAGGGAGGCGCGCACGCGCTCAAGCGCATATTTCAGTTGCGTCGCATAGCCGGAAAATTCCTGGCCCAAGGTAAGCGGGGTGGCGTCTTGCAAATGCGTCCGCCCGATTTTGACAATATCAGCCCAGGCTTCGGATTTCGCTGCCAGAGCGCCATGCAAATGTTCCAGCGCCGGCACCAGCCGACCCGCGGCTTCCTCGGCGGCGGCAATATGCATGGCCGTTGGAAATGTGTCATTGGAGGATTGGCTGCGATTGCAATGGTCGTTGGGGTGCACAGGCTCTTTGGTGCCCATTTCGCCGCCCAGCATTTCGATGGCGCGGTTGGAAATCACTTCATTGGCGTTCATGTTGGATTGCGTGCCCGAACCGGTTTGCCAAACAACAAGCGGGAAGTGGTCATTGAGTGCGCCATTGGCAACTTCCGTGGCGGCGCTCACAATCGCCTCGCCAATCTCGGTTTCCAGATTGTCGAGCTGCATATTGGCTTTGGCGGCCGCCATTTTGACGATGCCCAGCGCGCGAATAAGCGGCAGGGGCATGGTTTCATTGCCGATTTTGAAATTACCGAGGGAACGCTGTGTCTGGGCACCCCAGTATTTGTCTGCCGGCACCTCTAGGGGCCCAAAACTGTCGGTTTCCGTGCGTGTCGCTGTCATGATGCATCCCTCCTAACCTGTGTTTTTTCGGGTCTAGCATGAGATGGCATACGCGCCAAGAGACCAGCGCGTGAGTTTTTCGCTATTTGTCTCGAAACGTGTCGAGATTGACGACCTCGCCGGTTTTCGGTGCTTCGGGCGCGGGGGCGTCGGCGTCATCGCGCGCTTGGGTGTCTGGCGCGGCGGTTGCCGGAGGTGCCGCGTCCAGCATTTGTTCTTGATTGGCCGGAAAGCGCAGTCCGAACTCAACCGACGGGTCGAAAAAAGCGAGTATCGTGGAAAACGGAATACGCAAGGTTTGCACGACGCCGTCAAACGCCAGATCAACCTGAAAGCCGCGCTCCGAGACAATAAGATTTTCAAACTGATGCTGCAGCACAATCGTCATTTCGTCGCCTTGGCGCGCACGCAAATCGTCCGACATATCGACGCTGGGATGCTGCGGTGCAAAAGTAACGTAGAAATGATGCTCACCGGGCAGGCCGCTTTCCGCAACGCTTTCAAGCGCGTCACGAACAATGCTCATCATCGCATTATGGGTCATGGTCTGGTAGTCGAGCGTGTCTGTCATGTCTGAACCTGGCCCGCGAACCGGGCAAAAGAAATAATGGAAGGCTTCTGTTGCCAGGTGCCTTCCGGACCCCGCCATCACCAGCGACGGTGATGGACTTTAATTGAAGTTGAGGCGCTGACTAGGCAGCGACTGCTACTTCCGCGTAGTTGTCATTTGCAACTATCAAATTGGCCCGATAACGGTGGGTGCCATGCCGAGCGACGGAAACATCCTTTACGCCCTCGTCGATCCTGGTTCGCCCCCAAAAGCCGGCGCGTGGCCGGAAATGGAAATGGTGGAGGCGCCGGGTACTGCCCCCGGGTCCGATGGGTTTATTACGAAGCCCGTATATCGCCATAGTCGGCAAGCCGACACCCGTGATATAACATTCTTCACAGCAAAATCATAGTGTTTCACCAAAAGCCGTTGCGCGTGGCCCGCAGAATCGTGAATGATGCGCTCATGCGGCAATATCTTGATCTTCTCCAGCGCGTGCTTGACGAGGGCGTGGAACGCGGCGACCGGACGGGCACGGGCACGCGGTCGGTTTTCGGCCACCAAATGCGGTTTGACCTCGCGCAGGGTTTTCCCATGCTGACCACGAAAAAACTGCATCTAAAGTCAATCATCCACGAGCTTTTGTGGTTTTTGGCAGGCGATACAAATATTGCCTATCTCAACGAAAATGGCGTTTCCATTTGGAATGAATGGGCCGATGAGAACGGCGATCTGGGGCCCGTCTATGGCCGGCAATGGCGCAGCTGGGAAACCTCGGACGGGCGCCATATCGACCAAATTTCAGAGCTTGTTGCACAGCTCACATCAAACCCGAATTCGCGGCGTCATCTTGTCACGGCTTGGAACCCTGCCGATGTTGACGATATGGCGCTGCCGCCATGCCATTGTCTGTTCCAGTTTTATGTGGCCGATGGCAAATTGTCGTGCCAGCTTTACCAACGCTCGGCGGATATTTTTCTGGGCGTGCCGTTCAACATTGCCTCGTATGCGCTGTTGACGCTGATGCTGGCGCAAGTGTGCGATTTGCAACCCGGAGATTTCGTACACACACTGGGTGACGCGCACCTTTATCTGAACCATTTGGAACAAGCCCGCCTGCAACTTGAACGCAGCCCCGGTGCCCTGCCGAGTTTGCGGATAAACCCCGACAAAAAAGACATTTTCGGCTTCGTTTTTGACGATTTCGAGCTGGTCGATTACCACGCGCAGGCGCATATTCCCGCGCCGGTGGCGGTTTAACCCCCGTGCAAATTACCCACATTGAAATGATTGTGGCGGTCGCCGAAAACGGCGTGATCGGCAATCAGGGCGACATGCCATGGCGCTTACCGGGCGATTTGGCTCATTTCAAAGAGATTACCATGGGGTGTCCGGTCATTATGGGCCGCCGGACGTGGAGTTCCATCGGGCGCGCGCTGCCGGGGCGCAAAAATATTGTTCTGTCGCGCCAAACAACCGATCCGGAGCCGCCCTTGCCGCCGGAGGTGGCCCGTGTCGCGACGCCGGAGGCGGCATTGGCCTTGTGCGCCGATGCGCCGCGCGTCATGATTATTGGCGGTGGCGAGATTTACCGCCTTTTTGAAGCTCAAGCCGTGCGTATCCATCTGACACGGGTGCATGCGAAGCCGTCGGGCGACACGCATTTTGCGCTCGCGCACCCCGATTTATGGCACGAAACTGAGGTTTCGTTCCGCGCGGCAGGTGAAAAAGACAGTGCCGATTATAGTTTTGTGACGCTGGAGAGAAAGGTCTCGTAATGGAAGAAATTTGCGCCGGATTGCGGTTTCCCGAAGGCCCGATCGCCATGCCCGATGGCAGTGTGATTTTGGTCGAGATTGCCCGCGGCACGTTGAGCCGCGTCACGCCGGCGGGCGCGCTGGAGGTAGTTGCTGATTTGGGCGGTGGCCCGAACGGGGCGGCGATTGGGCCCGATGGCGCGGTTTATGTCTGCAATAATGGCGGGTTTTCGTGGATCGAAATTGGTGGGCGCATCTACCCGCATGACAGGCCGGATGACTATTCCGGCGGGCGCATTGAGCGCGTTGACTTGGCAACGGGCAAAATTGAGCGCCTTTATGATAGATGCGACGATCATGATCTGGTCGCGCCGAACGACATTGTATTTGACCGCGCAGGCGGGTTTTGGTTCACCGATTTGGGCAAATCCTATGATCGTCTCAAAGACAGAGGTGCCGTCTATTACGCCAAGCCCGATGGCAGCCATATCGAGGAGATGGTTTTCCCGATTGAAACGCCCAACGGCATCGGCCTCAGCCCCGACGAAAACACAGTTTATGTCGCCGAAACCCAGGGCGGGCGGCTATGGGGTTTTGATATTGAAAGCCCCGGCAAATTGAAACCGCCGGCTCAAGCCTTGCCGTCTGCCTTTGTCGCGTCTCCGGCAGGGCTGAATTATTTCGATTCGCTCGCTGTCGAAGCCGACGGCACGGTGGCTGTAGCCACCATTGCCAATGGCGGCATTTCGCGCATTTCGCCCAAGGACGGGTCGGTCACGCATGTGCCGACCGACGACGGCGTGACCACCAATATCTGCTTTGGCGGCGACGATTTACGCACCGCCTACATCACCCTGTCCTCGACGGGGCGTCTGGTGAAAACGCAATGGGATGCGCCCGGCCTGCCGCTTAATTTTTTAAACCTGTGACGGCGCTTTCTGAGGATGTAAATTCGGGCAGCACAACCGCTTGCCCGCAATGACGGTTGCCCTGCGCGTCCACCTGCAACAGCGGTGGGCCGTAAAGCACATAGCCGTCGCGCAACGCATCGCTTACGCGTTGGCAAAAGGCGGCGTCATCGTCACCGGTCAGAAAACGGTAGGCTTTTGGTGTCGCATCGGTCATGTTTTGTTGCCTTCCAAGAGCGCGGTCAATTTTTTTGCGAGTTCCCCAAAGGCGTGCGCCACCGGACTTTGCGGCGTGTCAATGACGACGGGCACGCCGGTTTCGGCGGCGGTGTGAACCGCTGTGTCAAGCGGCAAGCTCATCAACGCCTCGGCGCCGGGCTTGCCGAACGGGTGCATTTGCGTGCCGTCCGGCGCCGTCATAAACGCCATGTTTTCGACGCGGCCCAGCACGCGCACATTGGTTTTTTCAAACATCGCCGTGGCGCGGGCCACATCGGCTTGGGCGAGGGCGCTGGGGGTTGAAACAATCACCGCCCCGTCTACGGGAATACGTTGCGCCGTGGTCAGTTGAATGTCGCCCGTACCCGGCGGCATGTCCAGCACCAGAACATCCAGTTGCGGCCAGGCAACATCGTCGAGCATCTGAATAAGTGCGCTTTGCACCATCGGCCCGCGCCATATCATCGCCTGTTCGGGCGGCACCATATAGCCGATCGACATGGTGTGCAGGCCGTGGCACTCGACGGGAATGAGCTTCTTTTCAGGCGTCGTAGCGGGGCGCTCGGTGACATTGAAGAGTTGCGGCAGCGACGGCCCGTAAATATCGGCGTCCAGCACGCCGACACGCAAGCCTTGAGCATGTAAGGCGGCTGCCAGATTGACGGCGACGGTCGACTTGCCAACCCCGCCCTTACCGCTGGCAACGGCTATCACCTTGTCGATTTTGGCAAAAACTGCCGGTACATCTCTATTCGGAGGCGGAGTGTCGCCCGATTTTTGCGCCGCCGGCGCGTCATTATGCGCGGTCAGCACGCAGGTGACGGATGTAACACCGCCGACACTTTGGGCTGCGGCTTCCGCTGCGGCTTTCAAATCGGCGATTGCATCTTCCGGCAAACCCGCTACATCCAGCGAAAACCCCACATTCGTCTCGCGCAAGACAAGCCCCTGCACGCGGGCCGTGCTGATAATATCGCCATCGCCGGCCGGGTCGGGGATTTGCGCGAGGGCTGCGCGAATATCGCTTTGGGAAAACTTGGCCATGTGTTTTTCTTTCATCGCCTGCCTTGAAAAGAGGCCGCGCTCTGCCCACATTTAATTGTGTCACGTCACTGATATATAGACATGTAATGAGACGCTGCAAGGGCTCATTGTGATTGGCGGCGCGGTGACCTATATAAAGAGCGAAAGCGTTGAAAAACACGCTGAACCGCGCGGCATAAGGAGAAATAAATGCCTTGGGAAAATAATTCGGGTGGCGATCGCGGCCCTTGGGGTGGTGGTCCAAACCGTGGGCCACGTCGCGGTTCGGGGCCAAACGAACCAAATATTGATGAGCTTATCGAGCAAATGCGAAAGCGTATGCGCGAAATTCTACCCGGCGGCGGCGGCTCGTCCATCGTTGTCGTGCTGGCTGTTTTGCTTACATTTTGGGGGCTTTCGGGCTTTTATCGGGTGCAAGCCGATGAGCAGGGGGTCGTGTTACGGTTCGGCAAGTTTCTCACCCAAACAAGCCCGGGCCTGAACTACCATCTGCCATGGCCCATTGAAAGCGCCATCACGCCGAAGGTTACCACCGTTAACCGTGTTGATATCGGTATGCGCGGCGGTCTGGAAGATCGGCGCGGGTCCAATGGCGTTACCCGCGACGTGCCGGAAGAGAGCCTGATGCTGACCGGCGATGAAAATATCGTCGATGTCGATTTCTCCGTGTTTTGGCTCATCACCGATGCGCCGGATTTTTTGTTCAATATTCAAAACCCGAACGGCACGGTTAAAGCCGTCGCCGAAAGCACCATGCGCGAAATTATCGGGCAAAACGACATTCAGCCGATTTTGACCGAACAGCGTCAGAAAAACGAAGAGCAGGTCAAAGCCCTGATGCAAGAAACTCTCGACAGCTATGGCGCGGGCATTGGTATCACGCAGGTAAAAATGCAGAAGGTTGACCCGCCCGCAGCCGTGATCGACGCGTTCCGCGATGTGCAAGCCGCGCGCGCCGACCAGGAACGCGCCCGCAACGAAGCCAATAGCTATGCCAACCGCGTGGTGCCCGAAGCCCAAGGTGAGGCGGTACGGATCCGCCGCGAGGCAGAAGCCTATCGCGCCCAGACTGTTGCCGAAGCCGATGGTGAAGCCACCCGCTTTGCCTCGATTTATGACGAATATCGCAATGCGCGTGGCGTGACGCGCCAGCGCATGTTCTTGGAAACGCTGGAGCGTGTTCTAGGCAATACCAATAAAGTTATCATCGATCAGGATGGTGGATCGGGTGTCGTTCCCTATTTGCCGCTTGATCAGTTGAATCGCAAAAAGGAGACCAACTAATGGGTCGTCTAGCTGGCATTATTGCCGTGGTTGTCGTCGTCGCGCTGGGTGTGCTGGCGTCGGCGTCGATTTTCACCGTTCACCAGACACAGCAAGCCCTCGTGCTGCAATTTGGTGACCCGCGCCGCGTTATCACCGAGCCGGGCCTGAACTTCAAAGTGCCGTTTGTGCAAAATGTGATTTCGATCGACAAGCGTATTCTCGATCTCGACAGCCCGGCCGAGGAATTGATTGCCTCCGACCAAAAGCGTTTGGTTGTCGATGCTTTCACGCGCTATCGCATTACCGATCCGTTGCAGTTTTACAAAGCGCTGCGCGACGAACGCCGGGCACGCTCAAGATTGGCTGCGATTGTCTCGTCATCCATGCGGTCGGTATTGGGTGAAGAGGAGTTTCAGGCCGTTGTGCGCGACAAGCGTGATGATCTGATGACCCGTATTCGCGATCTGGTGAATGAGCAAGCGAGCGATTTTGGTATCGAAATCGTCGATGTGCGTATTCGCCGCGCCGATCTGCCGGAGGCTAACTCGCAAGCCATTTACCGCCGCATGCAAACCGAGCGCGAACAAGAAGCCGCCGAGTTCCGCGCGCGCGGGCAAGAAGTCTCGCGTGCCATTCGCGCACAAGCCGACAAGCAGGTAACGGTTTTGCTCGCCGAAGCAACCCGCGACAGCGAAATTATTCGCGGTCAGGGCGATGGGTGCCGCAACCGTGTGTTTGCAAAAGTGTTTGGTCAAGACCCGGATTTCTTCGCCTTCTATCGGTCGATGCAAGCCTATGAGCGCGCACTGGAAGACGACGAAACGACCATGGTATTGTCGCCCGACAGCGCGTTCTTCCAGTTTTTGCGCGACCCCAATAGCGTGCTGGCAAACAGCCGACAGGGTTCGGTCAAGCGCGGGGAACGGGTCAACATCAACCGGCTGACCGCAGATGGCAAGAGCCTGAGCGTTGCGCTGTGTCCGGAAATTGCAGAGCAGGCATTGGCTGATGCTGCGGCATCTGCGGATGAACAGGTGGCGCAGTAAGCGCTGCCGCCGCGTTTACGCCGCAAGCTAAGGATTGACGAAACCCGTGCTGATCGGCAAAGTTTTGTTGGCACTTGGGCTGGTATTGGCTTTTGAGGGGGCGGTCTATGCCCTTTTTCCGACATTTTTGCGACGTATTGTGCGTCAGGTCGACATGGTCAATGATGCACAGCTTCGCCTCGGTGGTCTTGTCGCGCTTGTTTCCGGCGTCGTGCTGGTCTGGCTGGTAAATTGAAAACAGGTTTGCAATGACTTTTATCTCGTGTTTTTTCCAACAATCCCGATCTGTAATTTTGGCAATCGCCGTTTTGGGGCTGGCAACGCCGGCACTGGCGCGCGGCGTTCCGGACGGATTTGCCGACCTCGCCGAGCGCCTCATGCCGGCCGTGGTCAATATCTCGACCAGCCAGACCGTCGACACCAGCGCATCCCCGCCCGGTCAGCCGCCCTTCAATGATTTTTTTGAAGAGTTTTTCCGCCAACGCCAAGACCCGCAAGCGCCCAGCCGCCGCAAGGTTTCATCGCTGGGGTCGGGCTTTGTCATCGACCCTGAAGGCATTATCATCACCAATAATCATGTGATTGAGGAAGCCGACGAAATCGTCATCAATTTTTCCGACGGGTCGAAATATGACGCCACCGTCGTCGGGCGTGATCCGAAAACCGACATCGCCGTCTTGAAGGTTAACGCAGATAAAGCTCTGCCATTCGTGCCGATGGGCAATTCGTCTGCCGCGCGTGTTGGCGATTGGGTGATTGCCATTGGCAATCCCTTCGGTCTGGGCGGGTCATTGTCTGCCGGGGTCATCTCGGCGATCAACCGTGATATCAATGCCGGGCCGTATGACAGTTTCATCCAGACCGATGCCGCCATTAATCGCGGCAATTCGGGCGGGCCGCTGTTTAATCTCGACGGTGAGGTTATCGGCGTGAATTCGGCCATTATTTCCCCCTCGGGTGGATCGGTTGGCATTGGCTTTTCGATCCCGGCGGATTTGGCAAGTTCGGTGATCGCGCAGCTTCGTAAATTTGGCGAAACGCGGCGCGGGTGGTTGGGCGTGCGTATTCAGGCCGTGACGGATGATCTTGCCGAAAGTCTGGGGCTGGACAAAGCGCGCGGCGCGTTGGTGTCGGAAGTCTCTGAAAACGGCCCGGCGAAAAAGGGCGGTATTCGCGTCGGTGATGTGATTGTCAGCTTCAACGGCACTGACGTGCCGCAAATGCGCGACTTGCCGCGTATTGTCGCCGACACGGAGATCAACAAAAAAGTCAAAGTTGAGGTTATCCGACGCGGCAAAAGCAAAACCCTGACCATTGTGACGGGCCGCCTCGAGGAACCGCTGGTGCAAAAAACCGAGGCTGCACCTGAAAAACGTGCAAACGGCAGCAATAATGTAACCGTTCAGGGTTTGACGCTGGGCGACCTTAATGATGCGCTGCGCGAACGCTTTCAAATAGCCCCAAAGGTCACGGGCGCGGTGCTGCTCAAAGTGGCGTCCGACAGCCATGCGGCGGAAAAGGGCTTGCGCCCCGGCGATGTCATCTCCGAGGTGGAGCAGCGCGAAACCAAAAGTGCGGCGGAAGTTGCTGAGGCGATAAACGAGGCGGTGTCGGCGGATATGGATAAAGTGCTGCTGCTGGTGACATCGCGTGCGGGTATTCGCTATGTCGTGATTAATCTGAAGCCGTAAGGCATCGGTCTAGGCTTCGACAAAGTCCGATTGGGCGTAGCCTTGCAGATATAACAGCGCCGTCAGGTCGCCATGCGTGACAGTAAACCGCGCGGCGGCGGCCACGGCGGGTTTGGCGCGGAACGCAACGCCCATGCCGGCGGCCTCCAGCATCGCCAGATCATTCGAGCCATCGCCAACGGCCAAAAC
>CAJXCG010000019.1 GCA_913051715.1 uncultured Rhodobiaceae bacterium | reverse complement strand
ATGACCAGCATGTTACCGCACGGAGAAAAAATTGTCGGCCAAATCGATAAATGTACTGGGTCTTGAGACCAGCTGCGACGAGACCGCCGCCGCCATTGTCCGCCTGACGCCGGATGGTGGCCCGTCCGGATTGCGCGGCGAGATATTGTCAAATGTGGTGCTCAGCCAGATCGATCTTCATGCACCCTATGGCGGTGTGGTGCCGGAGCTTGCGGCGCGGGCGCATATCGACCATCTCGACCGCCTGGTGGCAAACGCGCTGGAGGAAGCCGATTGTCGGTTGCAGGATATGGATGCCATTGCCGCGACCGCCGGGCCGGGCCTCATCGGGGGCGTGCTCATCGGCCTGACGACAGGCAAGGCGCTGGCGCTGGCAAGCGGGACGCCGTTTTTCGCCATCAACCATCTTGAAGGTCACGCGCTGACGGCGCGGCTGACGCATGGTGTCGCGTTTCCGTATTTGCTGTTGCTGGTTTCGGGTGGGCATTGCCAACTTTGTCGGGTCGACGGGGTTGGCGATTATACCTTGCTCGGCACAACGCGCGACGACGCCGTCGGCGAGGCGTTTGACAAGGCGGCGAAGCTTTTGGGGCTTGGCTATCCGGGCGGGCCGGAGATCGAGGCGCGCGCCATGCATGGCGATGCACGCCGATTTGTGCTGCCGCGCCCGCTTATCGGTCATCATGATAGCGGGTGCGATTTTTCGTTTTCCGGGTTGAAAACCGCCCTGCGCCAGCGCGCGGTCGATCTGCAACCGATCAGCGCGGAAGATATTTGCGACCTCGCCGCAGGGTTTCAAGCCGCCATTACAGACTGCCTCGTTGACCGCTGTCGCCGCGCCATGGAAAAATTCGCCGACACGACCGACGCTCCAGCGCCGGCGTCATCAAAGCGTCTGGTGGTGGCGGGCGGCGTGGCCGCCAATCAGCATTTAAAACACGCGCTTGAGGATGCGGCGCACCGGGCGGGCTTCACGCTGAGCGTGCCGCCGCCTGCCCTGTGCACAGATAACGGCGCCATGATCGCCTGGGCCGGTGCCGAGCGCTATCATGCCGGATGCGCGGGCGATGCAGATCTTGACGCCCCGGCGCGCGCGCGCTGGCCGCTTTCAGAAAAAATTTTTTGATGCCCGCAAATTAATGCCCAAAAAAAAGCACCGATGGGGGAGGGTCCATCGGTGCAAATTTGGCCAGGAGGGTGGCCGGTAAGGTGCAAAGGGAGGAGATGCACCTCAACTCAGTCTTCTGCAATCTAACGTCTTGGGAGGAGCCCGTTAGATAATGGCAAGGCCAGTAACCATTTGGGTTACAAGCACCAGCCCATAAAGAGCAAGAAGACCCGAGACGAAGGTCGGACCATCAACGGTGCGACCAATCTGTTTGAAAAGCTTGCTCATAATAAAACTCTCATTGCTTTAAGTAGGGGCCTCATCGCCCTTACAAATTGAATATAGGGTGCGCGCGAATAAAAAACAATAAATATTTTGAATTTTATTCAATATTTTTTGTTAAACTTTTGTGACGCAAGGATTACGCCCTGAAACCTCACATTTTCCGCAAATATTTGAACTACCAAATAGACTGATGTGCCGCATAGGCAGACCTTACCCTGTGTTCAGCCAGGCTCACTTGAAGCGCCCAACACTGACTTAAACGGAACAACAAACATTATCCGTCAGGATTAGATAAATATTACGGCAATAGGAACGAATTAGACCGCTTGGTCCAACTTTGTTTCCAGCGGCACCCGGGTCGGCGGCAGGGCCTCCTGATTGGCGGCGTTGGTCAGCCCGCGTATCAGCAAGGTCAGCACGAAACACAGTTCGCGCTCCAATTCCTCAAGGGTCTGGTTGGTAAAAAGCTGGGTATATCGGTATTTCAGGGTGGCCGAATGAACGGCAATGGTCGCGTGGGTGATATTATCGATGGTAAACTCGCCGGTCTCGGCACCATCGCGCAAAATGCGCTGAAATATGCGGCGTTCGCGGCGTAGGCTTTCGATTTGAAACTGCGGGCGTTCCTGCACGACCACTTGTGCTAACTCAAGCACGCGCGGCTTGTTTTCCAGCAAATGAAACGTATGGCGCATATCGGCGAAGACGACTTCTTCAAGGCGTTGACGCGAACTGCGATAAGGGCACTCCAAGACAGCTTCCATGCGCTCCACCGCCTGCAATGCCTCAAGGCGCGCAATCTCGGCCGCGATATCAATTTTCCCCTTGAAAAACCGATAAATATTGCCCGGCGACATGGCACAATCTGCGGCCAGCTCGGCGATTGTGGTTTTCGGATAACCATAATGCAGAAACCGATCAACCGCAGCGTCGATTATTTGCTTTCTAACCTTATCAGACTCGCTCATTTCACCAGTATATTTCAGAATTCTGAATAATCAATAAAATATTCACTCGTACTGGGGCGGCGTATTGGGGTGGCGCATTGGGGTGGCGTACTGGGATAGCGCAGGCGCCGACGACTAATATCCGCGCTGAAACAGCGCCGGCAACACATAAATCAGACCGCAAATTTGCCCTCATTTGCAAAATGGCCCGCACTTGCACCAAGGCTAAGGCTGGGCTAGCAAGGGTGCAGCGGATTTTTGAGCTTTCGCGAAGCAGAGGGCAAAATATGGCAGATAGCAAAATAGCAGGCAATAAAATCGGCGTGGCCGGCGGCGGTGCGTGGGGAACAGCGCTGGCCTGTGTTGCCGCCCGCGACAATGCGACGCTCGTGCCAATTTATGTGCATGAGCCCGAAACCGCCGACACCATCAACACGAAGCACGAGAATGTGGATTTTCTGCCAGGTCAGGCCTTGCCCGAAACCGTGCGCGCCGCCAGCGACATGAGCGTTCTGGCAGATTGCGACTGCGTGCTGATGGTCGCGCCGGCGCAATTTGCCCGCCCGGTCATTGCTGAACTTGCGACGCTCTTGCCTGCCCACGCCATGCTGGTGCTGTGTGCCAAGGGGGTCGAACGCGGGTCGCTCAAATTCATGTCGCAACTGGCCGGCGAATATTTGCCCGAAAGCCGTCTTGCCGTTTTGTCGGGGCCAAGCTTTGCCAAAGATGTGGCAGCCGGCCTGCCCACGGCGGTCTCGCTTGCCACATCCGACCCAATGCGCGGCGCGGCGTTATGCCGGATGCTGGAGCGGCCCGGATTTCGCCCCTATCTGTCGGATGATATATTGGGCGCGGAAATTGGCGGTGCGGTCAAAAATGTGCTCGCCATCGCCTGTGGCATTGTCGCGGGCAAAAAGCTGGGCGAAAGCGCGCGCGCCGCACTGACATCGCGCGGGTTTGCCGAAATGCAACGCCTCGGGCAAGCGCTCGGGGCCAAGCCCGAAACACTCGCTGGCCTGTCGGGGCTGGGCGATTTGGTGTTGACCTGCGCGAGTGCCACATCGCGCAATTTTTCGCTCGGCTTGGCGCTGGGCGAAGGCGGGCATGCGGCGGATATTTTGGGTCGACGCCTGTCGGTCAGCGAGGGGGCGACGAGCGCGCAAGCCGTTTGCGCCTTGGCCGCGCGCCACCACGTCGACATGCCAATCTGTGCCGCTGTTGACGATATTTTGACCGGACAGCGCGGCGTGGATGAAGCGATCCAAGATCTTATGTCGCGCCCGCTGGCCCGCGAATAAACCTGGCATCTCTCCTCCCCTGGGCAATAAACTTCAAAAATTACAGCCGATTGTGACCATATTGCCTAATTGAGCGGCGGGCGCGGCTCTGCTAGTTTAAGCCAGTAGCGATGGAGTTTTTCATGTTTTGTTTGATTTGCATGGACCAACCCGATAGCCACGATCTGCGCCAGGCCAATCGGCCCGACCATGTGGCCTATGTGCTGGCAAGCCCTGCCGTGTCCGTGGCGGGCCCGTTTTTGGGCGAAGATGGCGAAACCATGATCGGAACTTTGATCGTGCTGGACGTGGCAAGTCGGGCCGAGGCCGAAAGCTGGGCACGCGAGGACCCTTATGCCAAGGCGGGCTTGTTTGACCGCGTGGAAATCCACCCGTGGAAGCATCTGATCGGCGGACTGGAAAACCCGCAGGCCAACGGGTAAGCAAAAATCTCGCGCACCGCGCGAACCATCGGGACACAAATTTGACGACAGGGGCAGGGCGTTATGACGGAAACCAAAAAAGCGGCAGGTAAAACGCAGTTCTGGCTTTTCAAATCCGAGCCCAATACATGGTCGTGGGAGGCCCAGTGCGCCCGCGGCACCAAGGGCGAACATTGGGACGGCGTCCGCAATTTTCTGGCGAATAAAAATATGAAAGCCATGGCGCTGGGCGATCGCGGCTTCTTCTATCACTCGGTCAATGAAAAACGCATTATGGGCAGCGTGCAGGTCATCCGCGAACATTACCCCGACCACACCGACCCGAAAGGGCGCTTCGGCATGGTCGATATTATGGCGCTGGAAACCGCGACACATCATGTCACGCTGGCCGAAATCAAAAACGAGCCGAAACTCGCGGACATGGCGCTGGTAACAAATTCGCGCCTGTCAGTGCAGCCGGTCACGCCGGCGCAATGGAAACGCGTGTGCAAAATGGCCGGGCTTGACCCCGACCGCGACACGCCGGCCTGAGCGTGACCCGCGGCGCCGACATCTGGCTTCCGCCGCGCGGCACTGTCATTTGTCCCGCCACCGCCATCGAGCCGGAAGAAACCCGCGGCTTTGTGCTTTCAGACCCGCACAGCGCCAACCAGCTTGACCTCATCATCTGGCATACGCCCGGCGGCTTTCGCGGCTTTGTGAACAAATGCCCGCATTTGGGTTTGCCGCTGGAAACATTCCCCGACCGATTTCTAAACGCTTTGGGCGATGCGCTCATCTGTTCGGCGCATGGCGCGCTTTTCGATGCAACGGGTCGGTGTTTGGCGGGCCCGTGCAAAGGCGATGCCCTCATCCCGCTTGAACTGGCCCTGCACGCCAGACAGGGCGCGCGCGCAAGCACAGGCCAAAATGCGCTTGCGGATAAAGATATTGTGCTGATAGGCCGCCTCGCGCATAGTTAAGCCTCAGGGGGGAGCAGCAATGTCTCAATCAGAACCGGATTTGGGCGCGCATGCGGGCATGGCCGATGCGCTCGGTGAAAGCGAGGCGCGCAGCCGCGATTACGCGATTTTGTGCTTGTTGACCGTCATCAATGTGATGAATTTCGTCGACCGGCAATTGCTGGCAAGCTTTGCCAATTTCATTGTCCCCGACCTTGGGCTTTCCAACACCCAATTCGGCCTTTTGACCGGCTTTGCCTTTATTGTGTTTTATTCGGTGATGGGCCTGTTCATGGGCACATTGGCCGACCGCTTGCACCGGCCCCGTCTGCTGGCTTTCGGGCTGGCCTTGTGGAGCGGGCTGACGGCGGCGTCCGGCGCGGCGCGCGGCTTTGTAACCATGCTGATCCCGCGCATGTTGGTCGGGGTTGGTGAGAGCGTGGCTACGCCGACCGCCATGTCGATGTTGGCGGATCGGTTTCCGGCCCGCCAGCTTGGATTCGCGGCAGGCTTTTACTATATGGGCGTGCCGATCGGCGTCGCCGCCAGCTTGTTGATCGCGGGTTATTTGGGGCCTGCCATTGGCTGGCGCGCATGTTTTTATTTGCTGGGCGGCATCGGTTTGCTGCTGGCTGTCGGCCTTTTGTTTCTGGGCGAGACACCGCGCAAGGGTGTCGGCACGGCGCAGCCGGAAAAACTGAAATTCGGTGAAATATTGAAAATCCTGCGCGGCTCGTTAACGCAGTCTCCGGCCTTGATGTGCACGATTGCCGGCGGCGTTGCGTTTCATTTTATTTTGGGGGCAGCAGCCTTTGACCAGCTGTGGTTTGTCAATGAACGCGGGTTCGAGCGCGCCGAGATTGCGCGCCACTCCGGCTGGCTTGCCGCCGCAGGCGGTATTTTGGGCAATTTGCTGGGCGGTTGGCTGGGTGACAAATGGCAACAAAATTTCAAAACCGGACGCCCCATGTTCTTGTTCTGGACGTCGCTCTTGCTGTCGCCCTTCGCCGTGGCTTACCGCCTGGTTCCGGCGGATAATATTTTATTCGATCTGGGCATTTTCTTGGGCTTTGTGCAGTTGGGGCTTTTTTACGGCCCGACATTTTCGACCGTGCAAGAATTGGTACCGCCGCGCATCCGCGCCACAGTCGTGGCGTTTTATATATTGAGCCTGAACCTGATCGGGTTGGGTATCGGCATTACCGGCGGCGGTATTCTGGCCGATTACATGACCGCACAAGGCCATGCCGAACCCTATACGGTGACGCTGCTGGCGTTCACCTTTTTGTCGATGCTTGCGATCCCGCTTATGTATATTGCCGGCAAACGTTTTCACGCTGACCGCACGCGCCTGTTCGGTGATGGTGCGCCAGCGCAATAGTCTTTTACCCAAAAACCCGGCCTGTTAGATTAGGTGCCGGAAGTTGCTGAAAAGGAGGGTGTTTTATGTCTGACGATCTGGTTTTTGAAGTGCCTGAAAATGTGAAGGCTGAGACGCTGGTCGATGAGGCCAAATATCATGAAATGTATGCCGAAAGCCTGCGCGATCCCGATGCGTTTTGGGGTGAACACGGCAAACGCATTGACTGGATGCGCCCCTATACAAAGGTCAAGGACACGCTCTACAGCAAGGAAAATGTCTCGATTAAATGGTATGAGGACGGCACGCTGAACGCCTGCGTCAACTGCGTCGACCGTCACCTTGACGCGCGCGGCGACGATATCGCGATTATCTGGGAGGGCGATGAGCCGGATCAAGACGCGAAAATCACCTATCGCCAGCTTCATGAAGAGGTCTGCCGTTTCGCCAATGTGCTGAAAAGCCAAGGTGTCGGCAAGGGCGACCGCGTCACGATTTACATGCCCATGATCCCCGAAGCGGCTTATGCCATGCTGGCTTGCGCGCGCATCGGTGCCATTCACTCGGTGGTGTTTGGCGGGTTTTCGCCGGAAGCCCTTGCCGGACGCATTCAAGATTGCGACAGCACTTGCGTTATCACGGCCGATGAAGGCATTCGCGGCGGGCGCAAAATTCCACTTAAAGCAAACACCGATGCCGCGCTCGAACAATGCCCGGGCGTCTCAAGCGTTGTCGTGGTGGCGCGGACGCATGGTGACACCAATATGGTTGCGGGCCGCGACATCTGGTACCACGAGGCCAAAGCCACGGTGGACGCGCAATGTCCGGCTGAAGAAATGAGCGCCGAAGACCCGCTCTTTATTCTCTACACCTCCGGCTCGACCGGCAAACCCAAGGGCGTGTTGCACACAACCGGCGGCTATATGGTGTATGCCTCAATGACGCATGAATATGTGTTCGACTATAAGCACGGCGAAATATTCTGGTGCACCGCCGATGTCGGCTGGGTGACGGGACACACCTATATTGTCTACGGGCCGCTCGCCAATGGTGCCACGACGGTGATGTTTGAAGGCGTGCCGAACTATCCCGATAATTCGCGCTTTTGGCATGTGTGCGATAAACATCAGGTAAATATCTTCTACACCGCGCCGACGGCGCTGCGCGCGCTGATGCGCGAAGGCGAAGCGCCGGTCAAAGCTGCCAGCCGCGCGTCAATCCGGCTCTTGGGCTCGGTGGGCGAGCCGATCAACCCCGAAGCGTGGCTGTGGTATCACCGCGAAGTTGGCGAAGGGCGCTGCCCGATTGTCGATACATGGTGGCAAACCGAAACCGGCGCGGCGCTCATCACGCCGCTGCCCGGCGCCACACCCTTGAAGCCGGGCTCGGCCTCGCGCCCGTTTTTCGGCATTCGCCCCGAATTGGTCGACGCTGAGGGCACGGTGCTGGAAGGCGCTGTTTCGGGCAATCTGTGTATCGCCGATAGCTGGCCCGGACAAATGCGTACCGTCTATGGCGACCACCAGCGCTTTATCGACACTTATTTTGTGCAATATCCGGGCAAATATTTTACCGGTGACGGCTGTCGGCGCGACGAAGACGATTATTATTGGATCACCGGCCGCGTCGATGACGTGTTGAACATATCCGGTCACCGGCTGGGTACGGCAGAAGTTGAGAGCGCATTAGTGGCCCATGCCCAAGTTGCCGAGGCCGCGGTGGTCGGCTATCCGCACGATATTAAAGGGCAGGGAATTTACTGCTATGTCACGCTAAACGCCGGATTGGAGGGGGACGATGACCTCAAGGGCGAGCTTGTGCAATGGGTACGCAAGGAAATTGGCCCGATCGCCTCGCCCGATCTCATCCAGTTTGCGCCGGGTCTGCCGAAAACGCGCTCTGGTAAAATCATGCGGCGAATTTTACGTAAAATCGCGGAAGATGATTTTTCCAATCTGGGCGACACATCGACATTGGCCGACCCGTCCGTGGTCGATGATCTCATCGAAAACCGCCAAAATAGCGGCTAAAAATCGGAAATAATGCCGTCTTTTTCCCAGTCGCCATAGCGCGTCGGCTCGGGCCCCGCCCGACCGCCGCTTTCTTTGCGCGCAACCTTAGCATCGCTGGTCGCCTCTTGCTGTTTGCGCCGCACATCAGCCTCGGCGCACGCGCGCCGGGCGGCCTCGGCCACTGATTGTTTCCGCTTTGCTGTCTGCTTGGTATCTTCTGCCATAGTCAAGATATGGGCGCTTGCCAGCAGATTTCCAGAGTGGTCTAACAATCCCATGGAAAAAAACGCCAAAACCGGCGCGCGCAAAGCCGCCAGCGCGGGGGGACGCGGCAAATCCGCCGCCCGACGCCACGCCGCGGCCATGCTGGCTGCCATTGAGCGTGGCAAAACGCTGGACGAGGCGCGCGATCGGCTGGGTGATTTGAACGCCGCCGACCGCGCTTTTGCCAGCGCCATGGTGATGACAGCTTTGCGGCGGCGCGGCACGATTGAGGCTGCGCTGGCACCGCATCTCAAGCGTCCGGTTCCCGCGCGACCGCATCTGGCGCGCGCGCTTTTGCATATTGGCGCGGCGCAAATTTTGTTTATGGATGTGGCGCCGCATGCCGCGATTAACGAAACCGTGGCGGCGACGGGTCGGCGCGAGCAGCCGTTTCGCGGGCTGATCAATGCGGTGTTGCGCCGGATCAATGAGGCCGCGCAAGACACTGGCACGGCGCAGGATTTGCCAGCATGGCTGCTCGATGGCTGGCGGCAGGCTTACGGCACCGCGCAAACCGAGGTGATGGAGAATGTTTTGCGCCAAACGCCGCCCTTGGATTTGCAGTTCCGCGACGCCGCCGCGCTGGATAGCTGGCTGGGTGCGAACCCCGATATCGGGCAGGCCTTGACGCCGACCTGCCTGCGCCTTGCAGCCACGGGCGATGTCACCCGATTGCCCGGCTTCGCGCAGGGCACATGGTGGGTGCAAGATATTAGTGCGGCGCTGGCCGCACCCCTTTTAGGCGCTGACGCGCAAGCCCATGTTCTGGACCTGTGCGCCGCTCCGGGCGGCAAAACATTGCAGCTGGCCGCATGCGGGGCGCACGTCACCGCGCTGGATGCCTCCCAAAGCCGACTGGAGCGCCTCGGCGCAAATTTAACCCGCACCGGACTGCGCGCGCGCACGGTTTGCGCCGATCTGGAAAATTGGGTGCCGCCACACAGCTTCTCCCATGTTTTGCTGGATGCCCCGTGTTCGGCCACAGGCACCATACGCCGCCACCCCGACCTGCCATGGCATCGCCGCCGTGGCGACATTGCTAAATCTGCCGCCCTGCAAACAATGCTTTTGGACCGCGCTGCGGCAGCAACCGCCCCCGGTGGCACACTTCTTTATTGCGTGTGTTCGCTCGAGCCGGAAGAAGGCGAAGCGGTCGCCGATGCGTTTGTCGCGCGCCATGACGGGTTTGCGCCCGCGCCCATTAAAAGCGAAGAATTGCCCGCGCTTTTATCGGCAGCGGCAACGCCGGCGGGCTATTTACGCACGACACCAGCCCTTTTGTCAGCATTGGGGGGGTGCGACGGCTTTTTTGCCGCGC
This sequence comes from uncultured Rhodobiaceae bacterium, assembly GCA_913051715.1. Classification (GTDB taxonomy): domain Bacteria; phylum Pseudomonadota; class Alphaproteobacteria; order RS24; family RS24; genus UBA7378. Next base: position 13,957 of record CAJXCG010000019.1, on the reverse strand, counting down.
GTTTCCACAAGAAAGCCGAGGCCCAAACATGAGTGATATCTTGCGCGGGGGGTCAAATAGGATTATTGAAAATTATGCCTACGGTAAAAATTGCACCCTCGATTTTATCCGCTGACTTTGCCCGTCTGGGCGAAGAGGTTGCCGCCATATGCGCGGCTGGTTGCGACTATGTGCACATCGATGTGATGGACGGCCATTTTGTGCCCAATATCACCATTGGCCCCGATGTCGTCAGCGCCATTAAACCCCACGCCACGCGCCCGCTCGACGTGCATTTGATGATCGCTCCGGTCGACCCCTATATCGAGGCGTTTGCCAAAGCCGGTGCCGATATTATCACCTTTCATCCAGAAGCCGGGCCGCACCCGCACCGGACGGCGCAGGCCATTCGCGCTGCCGGATGTCGCGTCGGGGTGTCGCTCAATCCGGCGACGCCGCTCAGCGTGCTGGATCATTTGCTGGACCTGACGGATCTGGTGCTGGTGATGTCGGTCAATCCCGGCTTTGGCGGTCAGAGCTTCATCGAAAGTCAGTTGGAAAAAATATCTGCGCTGCGCCAGCGCATCGACGCCGCCGGCCGCGATATTGAATTGGAAGTCGATGGCGGTGTGAACCGCGAAACGGCACCGCAAGTCATTGCAGCCGGGGCAAATGTGCTGGTTGCGGGCACTGCGACTTTTGCCGGCGGGCCGTCGCTTTATGCCGAAAACATTGCCGCGCTGCGGGGGCCCGGGCAGACCTGATGAGCCGCGCACGCAAGCTGGGCCTATATCTGGAAATTTTTTCGACCATCATGCGAAATATGCGCGTCGGACTGCATCGCAGCTTGCGGCGACCGCCATCATTGAGCAGCAGCAGCTTGTCCGAAATCATCGATATGACGGGTCTGTATCCGCAAAACCTCGCGCAAGGCGACGCGCTGCGCGGCGAAAACTGGTTGGCCGGAGACTACACGCTGCCGGGCGCGGCGGTGAAAATTGCCAACACCTCACCGTTCGACGTGCCGGTCGCCAATGCCGACTGGCTGGCCTCGCTGCATAGTTTTGGCTGGTTGCGCCATATCTGTGCCCTGTCATCAACCCGCGGGCCATCAGCCACTGCGTTTTATATTAACGACTGGATCAGGCGTAGTCCCGTGCGCGTCAAAGAAGCCATGCGCCCCGACATTACGGCGCTGCGGCTGATGAATTGGAGCGCCGCCATGCCGGGCATTTTACCGACACTTGAGCGCCGCGAAATCGATGTCATCCGGCAAGCTTTAAGCCAGCAATCGAAATATCTCGCGCGCTGTATGGATGAAGAAAGCGATGGCGTGCGCCGACTGACGGCAGCTTTCGGGCTGGCTTATGCCGGCCTTGCTTTTTCGGGCGACGGCAAATGGGTGCGCCAGGGTGTCGAAGTGATATTGCGCGATCTGCGTCGTCAGATCCTGAGCGATGGCGGTCATGTGAGCCGTTCGCCAGCCGTCCTTGCCGATATTTTACACCATGTGCTGGTTTTGGAAGCAGCGATGCACGCGCGCGGTGTGCAAGTGCCCGGCTCGCTCGAGGAAACGCGCAAGCGCATGCAGGCCATGCTTGCCTTGGTGTGCCATTCCGATGGTGGGCTTGGGCTGTTTAACGGCGCAACGGCGCGCTCGGCGGCGGAAATCGCGCCGCTGCTGGCCGGGAGCAATTCCAAAAATGTCATGAGTTATGCCCAGCGTAGCGGCTATCAGCGCGTCGCCTGTGGCAAGCTCTGCTTGCTGGTCGATGCCGGGCAAGCGGGCGGCGGCGCGGGCACCGAAACCAGCCACGCGGCGCCCTTGTCGCTGGAAATGAGTTACGCAACAGACCGGATCATTGTGAATTGTGGACCAAATCTTGTGCATGGCGAGAAATGGCTTTTGGCCTCGCGCGGCGTGGCAGCACATTCGGCCTTCGGTTTTGACACCGACATGAACGATCCGTTTCTGCGTAGCGGGCTGGGCGCGCGGGTTTTGGGGCATCGGCTGAGGCCGGAAAACTGGCACGTCACCTGTCGGCGCGTGGAAGACACAACCGGCACGTGGCTGGAAACCAGCCATGACCAATTCGCAACCAGCCATGGTGTGCGGTATAATCGACGCCTGTTTGTCGATACGGCGGGCGAAGATTTGCGTGGCGAAGACATGCTCATGCCCGCCTCAAGCAAAAGCCGATATATTGCCGCGCGGTTCCATTTGCGCTTTCACCTGCATCCGCAGGTTGCCGCGACCCTTCAGGCGGGTGGCTCAAGCGTGTTGCTGGTGTCGCGCGGCGGTCACGGATGGCAGTTTCGCTTCGCGCCGCAGGCGGATCAAATTTTAAAAATAGAAGAAAGCGTATTTATGGGCGATGCTGGTATTCCCCAACGCTGCCAACAAATTTCGATTGCAGGTACGCTGCAACCGAAAGACACGCAAATGAAATGGGCTATGCGCTATGTCGGGCGCATTGGCCGCCGCCGCTAACCCGTATTCAAAGACCCTATTTTTAAGCAAGCAAGGTTCACATTCTATGTCATCTCCTCACGAAACCACTATTGATCAAGCCACCGTCAAACCGATTTCCCGCGCCCTGATATCTGTCTCGGACAAAACCGGCATTGTCGACTTCGCGCGCGGTCTGGCAGCACAAAATATTGAAATTGTTTCGACGGGCGGTACGGCAAAAATTCTTACCGAGGCGGGGATTGCCTGCCGCGATGTGTCGGACCTGACCGGGTTTCCCGAAATGATGGACGGGCGCGTGAAGACACTCCACCCGATGGTGCATGGCGGATTGTTGGCAATACGCGATAACGCCGCCCATACAGACGCCATGCGCGCGCACGATATTTGTGCCATCGACCTCTTGGTGGTCAATCTCTACCCGTTTGAAGAGACCGTTCGCGCTGACAGCGCCTATGATATGTGTATCGAAAATATTGATATTGGTGGCCCGGCCATGATCCGCGCAGGCGCCAAGAACCACCAAGATGTGACAGTGATTGTTGACCCGCATGATTATGCCGGCGTGCTGGACGCTTTGGCGACCCGTCAGGGCACAGATTTGGCGCTGCGCCAAAGACTGGCGCAAAAAGCATATGCGCGCACGGCGGCTTACGATGCTGAAATATCTAATTGGATGGCCGCTGCGCTAAACCTCGAAACACCCGCATTTCGGGCCCTTGGCGGGCATTTGCAACAGGGGTTGCGCTATGGCGAAAACCCACATCAGCAGGCCGGCTTTTATGTCGGTGGACCACTGCGCGAAGGCGTGGCAACGGCCCAGCAAGTGCAGGGCAAGGCGCTGTCTTATAATAATATTAACGACACCGATGCGGCGTTCGAGCTTGTGGCGGAATTCGACCCGGCCGACAGCGCGGCCTGTGCCATCATCAAACACGCCAATCCGTGCGGCGTGGCCCTGGGTGCTGATTTGCCGGAGGCGTTTGCCAAGGCGCTGGCGTGCGATCCGGTTTCGGCCTTTGGCGGCATTATTGCCATGAACCGCCCGCTCGATGCGACAACCGCCGAGGCGATCACCGGCCTGTTCACGGAAGTAATTATCGCGCCCGGCGCCGATGCCGCGGCGTGTGACATTATCGCGGGCAAGAAAAATTTGCGGCTGCTGCTCACCACCGGCCTTCCCGACCGGCTGACGGGGGGCTTGAGCGTCCGCACGGTGGCCGGCGGCTTTCTGGCCCAGAACAGAGACGCTGGCGCGGTCGACACCACGCAGTTGAAAACCGTCACCAAACGCGCGCCCGACGCGCAGGAAATGGCCGATTTGTTGTTTGCCTGGCACGTCGCCAAACATGTGAAGTCAAACGCCATTGTTTACGCCAAAGACGGCGCGACCGTCGGCATCGGTGCCGGACAAATGAGCCGGCTGGACAGTTCGCGCATCGCCGCACGCAAATCCGAAGACGCCGCCCAGGCTGCCGGGCTCACAAAGCCGCTGGTTTCCGGCTCAGTAGTGGCATCAGATGCGTTTTTCCCCTTCGCCGACGGGCTTTTGAGTGCCGCCAATGCCGGAGCCACAGCGATTATCCAGCCCGGCGGGTCGATCCGCGATGACGAGGTGATTGCCGCCGCAGACGATGCGGGGCTGGCAATGGTGTTTACGGGCATGCGCCATTTCCGGCACTAGCTGGTTGCACACGCGCGCGCCTGCGCCTCCCAAGTGGTGAGCAGCGGGAACACGTCTACTGCCTGCGCCCAGTTTTGTGCGGCTTGCGTGCGGGCGAATATTTTTCCCACCATGGCGCACGCCTTCGGCTTCTCGCCCAGATCTGTAAATATTGCCGCCAAGCCGACGCGCGCGCCCATGCCCACAGGATCATCGGGCGGTGTGCGCCGTGCCAGACCGGACAGCGCGCGCGCCGCTTCCAAATCGCGGCCATTGGCGCGCAACGCCTCGGCGCGCAAATACCACGCCGACGGGCGACGCGGAAAATCTTGCGCCAAAAGGTCTGCCATCAGCAGCGCTTCTTCGGGCGCGTTGCGGGCGAGATTTATGTGCACCAGCGTCTCGCGCAAATTGGCGACCGGGCGCCCTTGCAAATCCGACAGGCCGTCGCGCAGAAATTTATACCGCGCGGCGTCAATATCCTGCGTCTGGAGATCGCGCAAAAATGCCTTCCACGCCGCCAAAATGCGCGCCGCCTGATTTTCATCCGCCGGCTCCAGCAGCGCCATCAACCCCGCACCATCTTCCTGACCAACCAGATAAGAAATGGCAATCGGGGCGAGCGGCGCCACATCACCGCCCGACAATTCAAAGGCGGCATAGGCCGCACCGAAAAACGCCGGGCGCAGCCCGCCCTTGACGGCCAGATCAATCGCGGCGCGGTGCACGGGCGTTTCATCGCCCGCCACGCAACCCGGCTGACATCTGGTTTGCAGCCAAATTGTATAAATGGCCTGTCCGCCGCGTGCCGTAGCCTTAATGTTTGCGGCTGGTTTGCCGGTTTTCAGCCCATCGGCAACACTGCGCGCAATCAGCCGCACGCGCATGCCCGTCAACATTTTATAGGCCGGTAATTCGGGCGAAAACCCCGATAGCAGCTCGTCTGCGGTGCGCCATGCGCCCTGGGTCGCCGCGTGGCGGGCCAACACGACCCGCGCGCGCAATGCGATCACCTGATCGAGGGTGAGCGGCGCGCCCAATTTAATTGGGGGCAAGGTTTTATGGCGTTGCGCCAATGCCAAGAGCGTGCCGTCGGGATCTGTGTCCGACGACAGCCGCGCGAGGGTGATAAACTTATCGACCTGTTTGCGTTGTGCGCCCGAATGATAGCCTGCGCGCGCCGCGCGTAAAAATGGCAGGGCGCGTGCCGCTTCGTTCAGATTAACCAGACTGGCCCCAAGCTGATAGTCGACGCGCCGCTGCAACCCGGCAGGCAAAAGCGTGTAATACGGTTTTACGATGCGCCAATTTTCGCGCACCGTGGCAAACTGGCCTTCGGCGAAACCCTTGTCCATCGCATGCACAGCGTTGACCGGGGGATAATCGGCGGCCGCCATGAGTTTTTTGTCGCGCGCCAGAAAATCAAACGCAGCGGTAATTATGGCAGGGTGCCCGTCAAAAGCAGGTGCGAGGAGGGCGGCGATGTCGCGCGCCGCGCGCCCTGCGCGCAAGGCCTGTTCCGCCGTGGTCAAAATTTGCGGGTCAACCGTGCCGGTTTGAAAGCTCGGGTCTTGCGCCAGTTGTTGCGCCACTGTTTGCGCGGCATTTGTCGATAGTACCGGCGGCTGGAACCCGGGCGCGGTTATTTCGGCATAAAACAAGTCAACCGCGTCTTGCAGCGATTTTTGACCACCGCGCGCCAGCGACGCCTTTAACTGGTTGAGCGTCGCCACCGCAGGGGCAACCTCACCGCCTTCAATCTGCGCCGTCGCCAAGCCATACATTGCACGCTGAACAATCACCGGATGGCTGAACTCCAGCGTCAGCGCGCGCATATTCTCGGTCGCCTCAGCGAGTGCCTGACGGCGCGCTTCGGCACTGATTTCGCGGGTTGCGCGCGACAAATTTGTCCATGCCAGCGCGTAAGCACCGGCCACGCGCAAGCTCTCCAAATCTTGCCAGAGGTCTGACGATAACAGCGCTTCAAAATCCAGCTCATTGCCCCGCACACGCGCCTCGGCCGCCGCGCGCATGGCGTCTATCTGCACGCGCAAATCGGCAGCGCCGTTTCCGATTTTCGCCATTTCCAGAACGCCCAGCGGCGCGTCATAACACGCCTCCAGATCGTTGGCGTAATCATCCATGGCTTTGAGCATGGCGTCAGGTGCCGCTTCCAGCGCCGCCAGCATATTTTTCGGTGGCGACAGCAGGGTTTCCGGCGGCAGACGACACGCGCCGGCAGGCGTGATAACCGCAAGCGTAAAAAGCGCCATGGCAGGAAGCAGACACCGCATGGGCTATTCCAAACTTGCCAGAAACGGGGCCAGTTCATCATGGAACCGGTCGTCGAAAATCAACAATGCCAGCGTTTTCATCAACTGACGTTCGGCGGCAAGTGTCACGGCCAGCCCGCCGCCAGATTGAGCCAGCGCCCGAAACGATGGCAAAACGCCTTGCTCCCGCAAGCTGGCACCGCCCAGCGAATTAACCCGCCCGAGATAGCTGCGATTGGCCTCGACGCGCGAGTCAACCAGCGACAAGCGCGCGCCGCGGCGTTTCATGCGGTCGGCAATCGTCAGCGCTTCATCGGCCTCATAGCGATGCGGCGGCGCATCGCCAATGACAATCAACACGCGCTGCGCGCCCGCACGCCAGTTTATGGTGTTTTCCGCCTGCCGCAGGGCTTCGGTTACGGCTTCGGGCACATCCCCGCCACCCAGCGCGTCAAGCTGGCTCATAAATGCGCGCGCCTTGACGATATCGAAGCTGGGTTGCGACACGCGGATAACAAATTCCGGGTCCTGATAATCGCGATAGGCAATCACCCCAAACCGCGCCAACGGCACCAGATTGCGGACATATTGCGACAGCGTCTCAATGCGCGCGCGCACGCGGTTATGCACCCACACCATCGACCCGGTTGCATCGATCACAAATACGACATCAATGCCGGTTTGGCGCAGATATTGGATATAATCAGCAAAGGTTTGCGGCACGCCCGAAATCAGACCCCCGCCGGGTGCGGCGCGTTGCGTGGCGGCCTCGGACGGGGCGGGCATGGCCGGTGCGATGGCAGCGGTGCTGGCCGCCTCCATCATCACCTGATTGAAATCTGTCTCAAGCGGCACTTCGAGGATTTCCGACAAATCCAGTTCGGCCTCGGCTTCGCGTGCGATCTCGACGGGGGCTTGCAATTCCAGATCAATGCTTTCCGGGCCGTCTGTGGCGGCTGAGATCACCACGCTGTCAACCGCATCGCCGCCGCCGCGTTCGCCGCCAAAAAGCAGCACCAACACCACCGCAACGCCGACCAGGTGAGCCATCAATGAAACGGCAAACAGCGTGATCCACCAACGGCGCGGCAGATTTTTCAGCCGCGTGAGCCAGTTCGACGGGGCTGCGCGGCTAGTTGCCATGGCCCTGCTCCGGCGCGAATTCGGTCTTGATGCGAATTTCCCCGACGCCCGCTTTCGCCATGGCTTGTCTGAAATCCATCAACGCGGCGGCATGTGCGCGCCGATCGGCGATGAGTTCGACCGCCAAACCTTGCGCGCCAATGCCTGTCTGCGCCACCTGCGCGGCGATTTCTGACAGCGATTTGGGCGCGTTGCCGGCCAAATAAAATTTATCGTCTGCACCAAGGCGCACGGAAAACGGCGCAGCGATATAGGCCGCTTCTTGGGTGCTGAGTGCCACCTCAATCTCGTTGGGATGGTCAGTCGTCGGGCGGCCCGCAATCAGGACAAACAAAATGAGCAGAAAAACCACATTGATCAGCGGCAGCAGGTCAATGGTTTTGAATTTGCGGCGGGGTCTGTCGATTTTCATGGGTGCCCTCAAAAATCCGAAAGATCAATATCGAAAACATCGCGCTCAAGCGTGACCGCGCGCGCGCCCGCTTCGGCCAGATCATCCATGACACCGACCACTTGTTGAACCTCCGCCGCCGCCGCGGGCATGACGACAAAAAGCTGCTCGGCATCGGTGTCGACAAGGTCGGCGGCGCGCGCTTGCAGTTGCGGGCGCGTCACGGCCACGCCATTCCATTGCACGCGCCCGGTTTCATTCAGCGTTATGATGGCGGGCTGGCTCATGCCTTCTGTGCCGCCCGTGCCGCGCGGCGGGGCCAGCTGGCTTTGGGAAAAACGCACGAAATCCGAGCCCAATAAAAAAAACAGCAGCAGCAGAAAAATCATATCGATGAGCGGTGTGAGCCCGACGGCTTCCAGCTTGCGTTTTGGCCGTTCGATCCGCATGGGTGCTATGCCTTGGCGGAAGCGCCTGTCGCGCTACGCACCATGATTTCGGTGAGCGCGTCTTCCAACAGGTCACGCGTATTGTCAACGGCATTGTTGAACACAGCGGCGAGAATGGAAAATGGCAGGGCGACCGCCAAACCGAAAGCCGTTGTCAAAAGCGCCTCCCAAATACCCGCCGCCAGCAGTGCCGTGTCGGCCCCGCCGCTGCCCTGACCGACGCCTTGGAAAGCCACAATCATGCCGAGCACCGTGCCCAGCAGACCGAAAAGCGGGGCCGATGCTGCGATCAGTTCAAGCACCCAGATATTGGACCCCAAATGACGCAACAAATACTGCGCGCGCCGCGACACTTCTTCGCGCAATAATTCTCCGGCCTCGCCTTTTGAGCCGCCTCGATGCGCTTGGGCGATCGCATATGCAATGAGCGGGGCGCCGGGATGGGCAATATCTTCCAAATCTCCCGCCAGCCCGCGCACATCGCCCGCCCGGTAGCGCATCATTGCGGCTTCAACTTGCTTGGGGCGCCAGATATCCATGCGGATAAACTGTACCGTCTTCACCGCCGCAATCGGCAAGCCAATGGCTGACAATATGGCGATGATCCATGTCACGACGCCGCCCTTGTCGAATAAGAGCGACCAGAAACCGCCTTCGTCAGCCCCCTCGGACGCAGCTTCACCCACCGCGCCGGCTACCGCTCCAGTTACGGCTTGCGTGGTCTCTTGCGCCATGGCAGCGAACGGCAATAGCGCTGATATGAGTAAAATGGGCGCGCCCCGCCATAATATTTCCGACAGGGTAAATCGCATATTGACGAGCCTCATAAAATCGAATGCCGCGTGATAAGCCACTGTCGGGCTACAGCGCGCGCGCCACCAGCATACGCATAATCTCGTTCGAACCACCATAAATGCGCTGCACGCGGGCGTCGGTATACATGCGGCTGATCGGATATTCATCCATATAGCCATAGCCGCCAAAAAACTGCAGACATGTATCGATGATCTCGCATTGCCGCTCGGTCACCCAAAACTTGGCGGCGGCGGCTGAATTGGCATCCAATTCGCCGCGCATAAGCTGATCGGCCAGCTGGTCGACCATGGCGCGCGCCGCCATCCACGTGGCTTTGCACTCGGCCAGCTTGTATTGCGTGTTTTGATAATCAAACACGGCATTGCCAAAGGTTTTGCGCTCGCGCGTATAATCGACCGTCAACTGGATCGCGCGCTCCATCGCGCCAACACCCTGATTTGCAATAATCAGGCGTTCGGCGGGTAATTGCTGCATGAGCTGGTAAAAGCCTTGGCCTTCTTCGCCGCCGAGCAAATTGCTGGTGGGCACTTTCACCTCGTCAAAAAACAGCTCAGATGTGTCGGCGGCGTGTTGGCCCATTTTGTCGAGATTGCGCCCGCGCCGGAAGCCCTCGGCCTCGGCTGTTTCGACAATCATCAGCGAAATGCCTTTCGCGCCCTGTTCGGGGTCGGTCTTGGCAACGACAATAATCAGGTCGGCATGCTGGCCGTTGGAAATAAACGTTTTGGAGCCGTTAATGACATATTGGTTGCCCTGTTTGGTGGCGCGCGTTTTGACCGACTGCAAATCGGAACCCGTGCCCGGCTCGGTCATGGCAATCGCACAGACAAGTTCGCCGGTCGCCATTTTGGGCAGCCATTTGCGTTTTTGCTCTTCGGTTCCGTAAGCATTGAAATAATGCGCGCAGATGAGCGAGTGCACCGTATTGCCAAAACCGGCAACGCCGCAGCGCTCCATTTCTTCTGTCAAAATTGCTTCATGCGCGTAACTGCCGCCGCCGCCGCCATATTCCTCCGGTATCGACGCGCACAAAATGCCGGCCTCGCCGGCTTTGTACCAGGCGTCGCGGTCGATGATGCCTTGCTTGACCCAGCGGTCGCTTTCGGGTGCAAATTCGCGGGTATAAAATTTATTCACGGCATCTTTGAAAATTTCCAAATCTTCCGTCATCCATGAGGGCGCATAAGTGTCGAGCATAAATCTTCCTCCAAAAACCACTCTGAACGTTAGTGGGTCGTCATAAAACTTGCAAGCGCGGCGGATGGCCGCGAAGCTTGAATTCAAGCCACATCCAGCACAACGGGCGCGTGGTCGGAAGGGCGTTCCCAGCCGCGCGCGTCGCGCAAGATCTCAAACCCCGTCACCTCGTCCAGCAGCGCCGGCGTGACCCAAATATGATCGAGCCGCCGTCCGCGGTCGGATGCCGCCCAGTCGCGCGCGCGATAGCTCCACCAGCTGTAGAGTTTTTCCGAGGCCGGCACAAAGCGCCGCGCCACGTCTTCCCAGTTGAGGCTGGCCTGCACGCGCGCCAGTGCCGCAATCTCGACGGCGGTGTGGCTGACAACATTTTGCAACTGCTTGGACGACCACACATCATGTTCACCGGGCGCAATGTTCAAATCCCCCAGCAAAATTTGCCGCCGGGCTTTTTTTTGCCGCCGGATGGCGCGGAAATTCGCCTCCATTTCATCCAAAAACGCCAATTTATGCGCGAATTTTTCATTGATCGCCGGGTCCGGCTCATCGCCCCCCGCGGGCACATAGAAATTATGAATATGCAGCGGCCCGCTTGGCGTATCGAAAACCGTCTCAATATGGCGCCCATCGGTGCGGTCGCAATAGGTGACAATATTCGTCTCGACCATTGCCGCGCGCGCCAGCGTCGCCACACCGTGATAGCCCTTAATGCCGTTTTTCGCGATATGGGCATAGCCGAGCTTGTGAAACAGTTTTTCGGGAAAACTGTCATTGGGACATTTGGTTTCCTGCAGACAAATCACGTCCGGATTGGCTTGCGCGATAAGTTTTTCCACAAGCGGGGCGCGCAGGCGCACCGAATTGATGTTCCACGAGATAACACGCATGACGGGTTTTGCCCTTTCGTTTCGGATTAAAAAATATTGAGCGTCTGGCCGGTCAGGGTGAGCGGCCATCGTCCGGCCGCGAAAAGCCGGTATTTCAACATAAGCGGGTGCGATAAAATTTCCGATGTCGCATCAGCATTTGCCTCTGATGCGTCCGGGTCTTGCGCGCCGCCGGCCGCCAGCACCAGTGCGGCACCATACGCCGCTTGCTGGCCCGCGCCCACGGCGAGATCAATCACATGGTCGGGCAATTCGTCAGCCATATAAAGTGCTTCTTCGGCCAGTTCGTGCAGGGTTTCGGAAAGCTGCGCCGTCAGATGCGCCAGAAGCACGCCAAGCCCTTCTTCGCTAACTTGCGTCAGCGCGGCATCAACCAGCGCCGCGCGCAACTGCTCCTCGGCTTCCCAACCAGAGCTGTTAATATCGAGTGTCAGTGCGGCGTCCAGCGCATCATCCCAGTTTAATATCGGCGCGGCTTCGGCGTCAGGATAGCCCAACCCGTCGAGATAGGCGCGCGCCATGTCTTTAACCGAAACCGCGAGCGGCTCGCCGAGTTCGGTGAACCAGGGCTGGCGACACGCTTCATCGGCAAAGCTGCGCAAAACCGCAAGCGTGGGTATTTCTGCCTCAAGCGCGTTCAGGCTTTCGGCATCGGGCTGCCAGCCTTCTTCATCGAGCGGAAAATTTCCGACGGTCATTCGTCTTCGGCCTCAGCTATGGATTCATCAATATAGAAATAATCTTCGGACAAGCGTTCATGTCGGGTGACATTATGCAACCATACCGAACTGCGTTGCTGCTGTATATCAATCAGACGCCAGCCTTGGAGCGCCAGCGTCTCGGCGTCAAACACCAAAACCAGACGCCCGGGAATAGCCCCGTCCGGATCGCGCAAGGCTGCTTCGATTGCACCGCTTTTCATACTCAGTGTCTCCAGTTGCGATGCCGCGATGCGCGGCGCGCGCCCATCGACGAACAAGCGCAACGGCGTTGCAGAGACCGGATAGCGGTTGGCTGCCGCGCCTTGTGTTTCTTGCACCACCAGCCAGTTGCCGCGCAAAGTCACGATGCTTTGCGCGCCGCTGGTGTAGACGAAACGGAACCGGTCAGGCAGGGCGAGAAAAAAATCACCCTGCAATGTCTGGCCGTCCGGCGTTGATTGAACGAACTGCCCGGACAAATGCTGCATATCAGCCAACGCCTTATTGATATCGGATAAATTCGCCGCGCGTACCGGGCCGAGCGCCAGCGCTGCCAACAGCGCGCCGCGCACGACACGCCGCAACACAGCGCAACGCACAAATCGGGCAAACCAGCCGTAAATACGGGATTTTTTGGCCTTGACCATTACTGTTTCCCAGCCAAAACGTCGCGCTTGCCGGCGTGATTGGGGGCGCTGATCACGCCTTCTTCTTCCATCTGCTCAATGAGCCGTGCGGCGCGGTTATAGCCGATTTGCAACCGCCGTTGCACATAGCTGGTCGAAGCACGCCCGTCGCGTGTGACAATGGCGACGGCCTGATCGTACAGCGTATCGCCGCTGGACGCCGCGTTCGGCCCGGCGTCATCTTCCTGCTCGGCTGTCACCTGTTCGATGTAATCGGGCGTGGCCTGGCGTTTCAAAAACCGCACGACTTTTTCAACCTCGCCATCGGACACAAACGGGCCGTGCACCCGCTCGATACGCCCGCCGCCGCCCATATAAAGCATATCGCCCTGACCGAGCAACTGTTCGCCGCCTTGTTCGCCCAGCACGGTGCGACTGTCGATTTTCGAGGTGACCTGAAATGAAATCCGGCTCGGAAAATTCGCCTTGATGGTGCCCGTAATGACATCGACCGAGGGGCGTTGGGTGGCGGTAATCAAATGCACGCCGGCCGCGCGCGCCATTTGTGCCAAGCGTTGCACCGCGCCTTCAATTTCTTTGCCCGCCACCATCATAAGGTCGGCCATTTCGTCGATCACGACAATGATAAAGGGCAGGTTCTCGGCTTCGATAATTTCTTCTTCAAACACCGCTTCGCCGGTTTCGGGATCGAAACCCGTTTGCACACGCCGCGTTATTTGCTCGCCCGTGCGGCGCGCTTCGCCCATGCGCTCATTGAACCCTTCAATGTTACGCACGCCGATTTTTGCCATTTTGCGATAGCGGTTTTCCATTTCCTGCACGACCCATTTGAGCGCAACCACCGCTTTTTTCGGCTCGGTCACAACGGGAGCCAAAAGATGGGGAATGCCGTCATAAACCGACAGTTCCAGCATTTTCGGGTCAACCAATATGAGCCGACATTGCTCCGGCGTCATGCGGTATAATACGGATAAAATCATGGTGTTGATGCCGACCGATTTACCCGAGCCTGTGGTGCCCGCGACCAGCAAATGCGGCATTTTCGACAGGTCTGCCATCACCGGGGCGCCGCCAATATCCTTGCCAAGCGCGAGGGTCAGCTTGCCTTTTGCGCCCTCAAAATCGGCGCTGGCAAGCAGTTCGCGCAAGCTCACCAGTTCGCGCGCCGTATTGGGCAGTTCAATGCCAATGACATTGGCACCGGGCACAGGCGCCACGCGGCAGCTGATTGCACTCATTGAGCGGGCAATATCATCGGCGAGGCCGACCACGCGCGACGAGCGCACACCGGCGGCGGGTTCCAGCTCATATAGGGTGACAACCGGGCCGGGGCGCACGCGC
>CAJXCG010000018.1 GCA_913051715.1 uncultured Rhodobiaceae bacterium | reverse complement strand
ACCCTATGACCTATTTTCAAAACAGTTTTGCGTTTGTGCGTTCGGCTGGCCTGTTTGCGAGCAGTGGTGCGGGCGCGTACAAAGTAAGGGCATCAATTACTGTGCCTAATCCAAAAGGTATTTTGAACCTAACTTCTACAAGCACGGTTGTGTATGACGTCGTAGGTCCGGATTTATGCGAGAAAATTTCGGTGGTAGCGCAGGGTAACGCTGAACTTGGAGAAGCTTTTGCTGCCGTTAAAAGATGACGCATCGTCCACGAAAGATCAGTGAAAGCAAATATCGAAAGTTTTATTTTGAAGTTAATTGAAACTTTCAATCGAAAGTCGGCGGGCTAAGCTGGAGGTTGAGTTAGGCGCTTTGCGCCACCCTGCTTCAGGCGGGCTGCAAAATCTCGCTGATCCAGGGCAGGTTTTCGCGGCCGACGAAAATCTGTTCGTTCACCACATAAGTCGGGCTGGTGAAAATGCCGCTTTCTTCCGACCGCTTTAAGGCCGCTTCAAGCTGGCGGCGCGCGCTTTCGGCGTCGGGCAGGGAAGGGGCGCCTGACAATGCGGCCACAATATCACCATCATCGAGGTCGGCGTCACCCGTCCAATAGGCACTGAAAGCGGCGGTGATGAAAGCCAGCGGGTCGTCGCCACGCGCGGTCAAAACACACAAGGCCGCCAGCGCCATATCCGCACTTGTTGGTGGATCTCTGAATTGCATGGGCAGGTTTTGCACCCCCGCATAGAGCATGTGGGTTTTCTGGCGCGCCAGCGCACGCACGCGGCGGTGGCGCTCGCCAACCTCCTCGTCCGGTTTTTCCTGCAAGAGCGGGGCCTGATAGCTGCGAAGGGCATGCCAGCTTATCGCCACGTCCAATTTGTCGCTCATCGCCAAGGTCGGTTGCAGAGCGAGATACGAGGCCGGGCATTTAAAATCAATATAGAGGTCGATCATGTTGAACGCGCGCTCCGGTCGGCGGGTTCTAATTCGTAGGCCATGTCAGGTGGCGGGCCGTTGCGCCCACCCAGATGCCAACTCACATAGGGCAAATGTTCGCGCCCGAATAAAACCTCGCCGTCAACCACAAAACTCGGCACACCGTAAATGCCCGCGGGATGCAGCTGGTCTTGCAGCGCGTCATGCGCTGCGCGGCCCGCACCGTTCACGAACGCGGCAAAGCCTTGCACGGGCACATTGGCAGCGCGCAAAACCGCCTCAACGACGCCAACGTCTTCAATATCAAGCTCGCGCCGCCAAAACGGAGGATAAACAGCCTCCAAATAAGCCGCCAGCCTGTCGCGCGCGGTTTGCGTGACCCATGAAATGGCGATATTGGCGATGGAAGAATCCCATATTTTTTCGGTGCCTTTGAGCATATAGCCCTGACGCTCGGCATAGCGGCGCGTGTCACGATAGGCGTAGCGCACCATATTCCATTGCGCGGGCGTGCGCTCAGATTGCACCACCGTGCCTTTGCTTTTTGTGGCGGATCCCAAATAGCTCGGAATATTAAGCGTTAGCGGCCGCCAATCAAATTGCAGGTTAAACTGCTTTTCGAGCGCCAAAATGGGCTTGATGGCGACAAAAGCGTAAGGGCTTTTAATGTCGATATAGATGATGAGCGGACTTGCGCTTTTGAGTGCCAGCATGTCGGAATTCCTTTTTTGCTAGATTATGCCAGCGGCCAAAGACGCGCAAGCCGCGCCAACATGCTGACGAAATTGGGTTTCGCCGGGCTTTTGCGCGCCGGGCATGGGGCGGGTAAACTGCCCTATGGATGATGAACTTACAGCACTGATACGCAAGCATGAAGGTTTTCGCGCCAGCGCTTATGAGGATACGCGCGGGTTTTTAACGATTGGTTACGGGCGGTTGATTGATGCGCGGCGCGGCGGGGGTATCACGCGCCAAGAGGCCGAAACCTTGCTTGCAGCCGACATTCAACAGGCGGAGCAAGACGTTCAGGCCTTGTTTGCCGGGCATGAAGGCTTCACCCCGACGCGCTATCATGCGCTGGTGTCCATGGCGTTTAATCTGGGGCGCGCGGGCCTTGCTGGGTTCTCGAAAATGTCCGCCGCCATTGCGCGCAATGATTGGGAACAGGCCGCCGCCGAAGCGCTGAACTCGGTTTGGGCGCGCCAAGTGCCAGCGCGCGCGCAGGAAATTGCGCGGTTTTTGAAGGGGTCATAAGGGCCGGATATGGGCAGCGATATCTCCACTTTTGCAGAGTTCGATGAAAGTTTCGCCCAGCGCGTCGGTTTGTTTTACGATTTGTTGCCATTTATCGAAGCGCAGATGTTCGCGCCGCCGATATTTTGTGAAGTCCTGCCGCGACGGCAATTTTGCGTCCGGCAAACTGCGGATGAAACCGGCACTGGGCGTGACCATAACGACATTTTCCAACAGACGGGGGCCCGCTTTGCGCCAGGGCGCAAATTTATCAAACCAGCGGATTTTGAAATGTTCGTAAAAATGCGGATACAGCAAAATATGGTCTGATTTCGGCCAAAAATTGCCCGGAACCGGATGGTAGTCCAGCAAGCCGCCATCCAAATAGCCGTGGTGACGATCATCGGCAAACCGAACGGGTTGCATGTAGATCGGAATGGTGCCGGAAGCGCGCAGTGCATCAAAGAAATTCTGCGCTGTCAGCGCGCGCTGGTTGACCGGATAGGTGTCCTGCGCGTGAAACTTGTGGCGGCTGCGCGGGTCGGAAAACACCGTGCGCTCGCCCATGCCGCGCAAGGCGCTGCGTCCGGTCATGGCGCGCACAAACGCGCGCGTCAAGGCGAGTTGTTTGCTGCCGCGCATATTGCTGTTGAGCAGACCATGGGCGCGCACCGCACCGATATGAAGGTGATAGCGTGGATTGGTAAGGATTTCCAAAACGCCTTGCGTCACGCCGGCTGGCGTGCCGTCGCCCAAAAATCGCATGAGGGTTTTACGGGTTTCAGCAGCGATGGCCTCAGGCGTGACGGCTGTTTCATAAGATTGCGCGATATAGGCTTGCGCCAGCGTCGCCAATGCTTGGCTCGGCGCGTGGCGTGCGGCGGCGGCGAGTTTGAACGCCCCCACGGAGGTGCCGTAAAGATCGATCGGGGTTGGGTTTGTGCGCCCGGCCATCCAGTCTCCAAAAATCGCCTTGTCCAGACCCGCAATCGCCAGCCACTTCGCAGCACCCGAAGCACCAAAAATTGTTCCGACATCGTCGGGGCGCAGGCCATGTTCGCGGATATGTTTCAGTGCCATCGGGCCGGCGGCGAGGGTCAGCAGATTATCCATGAGCCTCCCACCGCCTAAAATTGCACGTCTGCCTGCTGCACCGCTGCATCGAAGGCTTCAAACAGCGGTTTGGATAAGTGGTTTTCGCCGGTTTGGTATTCGGGATGCCACTGCACGCCGACGCAAAATGGGTGATCGGGTTTGAACACGGCTTCAATCGTGCCGTCTTCGGCATGGGCGTCAGCGACCAGCCCCGCGCCGAGCCGGTCGATGGCTTGATTGTGCAACGAATTAACTTGCGCTTGCATGCGGGCTGTTCGTTTGTGCCACCAGCCGTCTTGAACAAAGCTGACGCTGTGACGCGCGTGATAAACCGTGTCGGGATTTTCGTCTTCTATCGTGCGGTGGTCCAGCTTATCTTCGCGCGCGCTCAAACCGGCGATGAGTGATCCACCGCAAGCGACATTCAATTCCTGTATACCGCGACAAATCGCCAGTATCGGCATGTTTTTCAAAAGCGCCATAGTGATAAGCTCAAGACTGACAGCATCGCGTTTGGTGTCAAAGGGCGGGTGGTCATCGGTTTCCTTTCCGCCATAGCATGCCGGATGTACATTGGTGCGGTTGCCCGTCACCAGCAGCCCGTCAAGCGCCGAAAGTAAATTCGCAGCGCTTTGGGTGTCGGCAAATGCGCGATGGGCGGGAATGAGGAGTGGCTGCACATTCATCCATGTCGCCACAGCATCCAGATAGGTGTGGTTGACCGATTGGCCGGAACCACCATCATGGTCGCGGCGATTACAGATGATACCGAGAAGGGGAAGTTTGCTCATCAATGCCTTCTAAATTGCTAACATCCCCTAAAGTAGGATATCATTCGCGCTGTGGAAAGCGTGAAGCATTGAATAGGATATTTCGTATGTCGTTTATCGCGGTTGTCACCCGGGCGTGTCTGTTAACTCTTGCTTTGTTTGCGCCGGCTTTTGCCTATAGCGAAGAAGAAGGTCAAAACATGTTCCGACGGGGGCTTTATGAGGAAGCCATTCAGCATTGGGAAAAAGCCGCCAAAGCGGGCGATGCGGGTGCCGCGTACCGTTTGAGCGTGGAATATTCCAATGCCAATGTGGTCAAGCGCGATTTGGCCCGCGCGCTTGAATATTTGGAACAGGCCGCGGCCGCCGACGACCCGCGCGGTTTGCAGGATATGGGATCGCTTTATGACGAGGGCATTTTCGGCTTCAAGCAAGACCGCGAAAAAGCCGCCCAGCTTTATTTGCGCGCCGCTGCCAAAGGTAATTCGGCGGCCATGTTCAACGCTGCATCCATTTTGGAGGTTGGTGAGGCGGGCGTCGCGCAAGACCGGGTTGAGGCTTATAAATATTATGTGCTGTCGCGCGATGGCGGGTTTTATCCCTTGGCCGTTGAAGCACTAAAGGACCTCACGGCTAATATGACGCCGGAAGAAATTGCCGAGGCGGAGCAGCGCGCCGAAGAATTTTTGCAAACAATGAACTGAGGCACGCCGTCCCATGCGGCTCATCAAAACCCAGGAACCTATATTATGAAAACGCTCTGCATCACCTCAATCTTCACTGCTTGTATTGCGCTGGCGACACCTGCATTCGCGCTCAGCGAACGGGAGGGGCAGGATATTTATCAACGCGGGCTGTATTTGGAAGCGATCGAATATTGGAAAAAAGCTGCTGCCGCCGGTGATGCCGGGTCGGCCTATCGTTTAAGCGAAGAATATTTCGATGCCAAAATCGTCGGGCGCGATATCGAGTTGGCCATTCGCTATCTGATGCAAGCAGCCGAAAAAGACGAACCACGCGCGCTGACGGATTTGGCCTCAATGTATGATTACGGCACCGGTGTGGCGCAAGATCGTGCGCGCGCGGCGGAGCTTTATTTGCGCGCCGCCAAGCTGGGCATGCCGGCCGCCATGTTCAACATTGCGTCCATGTTGGAAACCGGCGAGGGCGTGGCGCAGGATAAAATCGAAGCGTATAAATTTTATTTGCTGTCGCGCGAACTGGGCTTTGCGCCTTTTGCACGCAAGGCCCTTGAAGAGCTGGGCAATGAGATGTCGCCCGAACAGGTTGCGGCCGCCGAGTCGCGCGCTGATAATTTCATCCCGGGCTTGAACTAGCCCGTATATCCGGCGCGGGCAAACCCATCGGCCAGATCAGCCTTCAGATCCTCCACATCCTCCAGCCCGATATGCAGACGCAATAACTGACCGGTCTCTTCATAAGGCTCGGCTGTGCGCTGCACCGAAGCGGGCACGATAAGGCTTTCAAAACCACCCCAGCTATATCCCATGCCGAACAGCCGCATATTGTCGAGCATGGCGGCGAGCTGGTCTTCGGAGCACGGCGCCAGCCGCACGGCGAAAAGACCCGTCGCGCCCTTAAAGTCGCGCTGCCACAAATCGTGACCCGCCGCGCCCGGCAGGGCGGGGTATAAAACATCGTCAACAAAGCTAAGTCCGTTCAGCCATGTGGCAATTTCCAGCGCGCTGCTTTGGTGCTGGGCTAGACGGGTCGGCAGCGTTCGCAGCCCCCGCAAGGCGAGATAGATATCGTCAGGCGCGGCGCAATGGCCCAGTTGGGCATGGGTGTCTTTGAGCGCCTTCAGGTTTTCTGCATTGGCGGCAACCGAACCGATCAGCGCGTCGGCATGACCAACAACATATTTGGTCAAAGCCTGAACCGACAGGTCGAGCCCGTGGGAAAACGGGTCGAAATACAGCGGCGATGCCCACGTATTGTCGATGGCCGTTTTGATGTTGTGCGCTTTGGCAACCGCGCAAATGGCCGGAATATCCTGCACTTCAAATGTCTGCGACCCGGGGCTTTCGGTGAATATTAAAGAAGTGTTGTCGCGCAGTTTGGCGCTGATATCCGCACCGATGGTCGGCACGTAATATTCGGTCTCGATGCCCATTTTTTTCAAAAAATTATCGCACAGACGCCGCGTCGGTTTGTACGCGCTGTCGACCATCAGCACATGGTCGCCGGTTTTAACCACGCTGAGTATCGCCAGCGCGACCGCCGACGCACCCGACGGGGTCAACACGCACCCCGCGCCACCTTCAAGCTCGGTGATCGCCGTTTCCAGCGCGCGGCTTGTCGGTGTACCCGCGCGCCCATAGGTATATTCCATCGGCGCACGTCCGCGAATGGCGTCCAGCGAGGGATAAAGAATTGTTGAGGCATGATAGACGGGTGTGTTTACCGCACCGTGATGGGCTTCCGGGTCTCGACCGGACAAAATTGCCTTGGTTTTATCTTTCACCTGTTTCCATCCTGTCATTTAGTGTTTAGAATTATAACGAATTTAATCAAAGAGGTCGCTATGAAGATGCTTTCCTATAAGTTTCGGGTTGTTGTTCTTGCTTGTGCCTGTGTGTTTTCTCAAACTGCCGTTGCTGCTGAGACGTTATCAATTGTCCAGAAGCGCGGACACGTTCAATGTGGCGTCAGCCAGGGCTTGCCGGGGTTTTCAAATCCTGATGACAAAGGAAACTGGGTCGGCATGGATGTCGATATTTGCCGCGCGGTGGCCGCAGCGGTGTTCGGCGACAGCGCCAAGGTGAAGTTCACCCCGCTTTCTGCCAAGGAGCGCTTCACGGCGTTGCAGTCGGGCGAGGTTGACATGCTGGCGCGCAACACGACCTGGTCAATGCACCGCGACACGGCTTTGGGGGTCGATTTCACGGGCGTAAATTATTATGACGGGCAGGGCTTTATGGTGCGTAAAGAACTGGGCATCAAGTCGACGCTGGAGCTTGGCGGTGCCTCGCTGTGCACCAATTTGGGCACCACGACGGAACTGAACGCCGCCGATTATTTCCGTACCAATAATATGGAATATGAAATTGTCGCTTTTGAAAAGGCCGACGAAGCCGTTGCCGCCTATAATACCGGACGCTGCGACGCGTATACGACCGATCAGTCGGCACTTTACGCACAGCGCCTCAAGCTGACCGATCCGGCGGCGCATGTCGTATTGCCGGAAATCATTTCCAAAGAGCCGCTCGGCCCCGTCGTGCGGCAGGGCGATGACCAGTGGGGCGATATTGTGCGTTGGGCGCATTTCGCCATGGTTAATGCTGAAGAGCTTGGCGTCACCTCGAAGAATGTTGATAAGATGAAGGGCGACAAAAACCCTGCCATCCGGCGTCTTTTGGGTGTCGACGGCACGTTCGGCGAGAATATGGGCATCAGCAATGACTGGGCCTATCACATCATTCGCACGGTTGGTAATTATTCTGAAACTTTCGAGCGCAATGTCGGCAAGGCGACGCCGCTGGGGATTGCGCGCGGGGTTAACGCATTATGGACGCAAGGCGGTCTGCAATACGCGCCGCCGGTTCGTTAGCGCATAGGGTTACGTGAGCGAAAAACCAATCATAGCACGCTGGCGCGCGCGCGTCGGACAACGCGATGTGTTGGCGCAAGTTTTGGTTGCGCTGCTCGTTATCATGGCGGTGTACTGGCTGGTCGGCAATGTCGTTTCAAACTTGGAACGTCAGAACGTGGCCTCGGGCTTCGGCTTTTTTAACGAACGCGCGGGCTTTGGCATCAACCAGACCCTCATCGACTATAATGAAGACAATAGCTATGGCCGGGTTTTGGTGGTGGGGCTTTTGAACACCTTGCTCGTCTCGGTATTGGGCATTGCCGCCGCCTCTTTTCTGGGTTTTGTCATCGGCATTGGGCGCCTGTCGCAAAACTGGCTAATCAGTAAACTGGCAATGGTCTATATCGAAATATTCAGAAATGTGCCGTTGCTGCTGCAAATCATGTTCTGGTATTTCGGCGTCTTACGCAATTTACCCGTGCCGCGGCAATCACTCGATCTGGGCGAATTAATGTTTCTCAACAATCGGGGCTTCGTGCTGCCTGCCATTGAAGCGGGTGCCGGCGCAATTTGGTATGGGCTGGCCGCCATTATCGGCATCACTGCTGTTTTTTGGTTCAAACGTCGGGCGCGACGCATTTTGGTTGCGACGGGGACGATTGCATCGGTCTGGCGGCCTGCCGCCTCGATATTTTTGCTGGCATTGGTCATGGCGTATTTGATTGCCGGCGTGCCGTTCCAGTTGGATGTGCCGGTTTTGCGCGGGTTTAATTTCCGGGGCGGTATCAGTGTTATTCCCGAATTCGTCGCCTTGTTGCTGGCGTTGAGCCTGTATACAGCCTCGTTCATTGCCGAAATTGTTCGCGCCGGTATTGAGGCTGTCGACAAGGGCCAGCGCGAAGCTGCCGCCGCCTTGGGGTTTACGCGGTCGCAAAGCCTAAATCTCGTCATTGTGCCGCAAGCCCTGCGCGTCATTATTCCGCCCCTGACCAGCCAATATCTGAACCTGACCAAAAACTCCTCTTTGGCGGTGGCGATTGCCTATCCCGATATTGTTTCGGTATTTGCCGGAACGACGCTGACGCAAGTCGGTCAAGCCGTCGAAATCATACTGGTAACGATGTTGATTTACCTAACGCTCAGCTTGCTCACCTCCCTGATTATGAACTGGTATAATGCGCGCATTGCGCTGGCGGGAGGCACGCATGGCTGAGTGGACACCAACACCGCCGCGCCCCGCACCGGCCAGTTCGGTCGGCTTTTCTGCCTGGGCACGCCGCAATTTGTTTGCAACGCCGGGTGACGTTGCGTTCACTGTTCTGGGCGCAGCCTTTATTATCTGGCTGGGCAATGTGATTATCGACTGGGCCTTTATCAATGCGAGCTTTGCGGGCGATGACCGAACCGCCTGCCTGAAGCCGGTGCAGGGGGCATGCTGGCCGTTTATCGACGCCAAACTCGGTCAGTTTATCTATGGCCGTTATCCCGAAGCTGAGACTTGGCGGGTGAACCTTGTATTTCTGTTCGGGGCCGTCGGGCTTGTGCCCATGCTTGTGCCCGCGGCACCGTTCAAATCCTTCAATATTGCTTTTTTGCTCGGGTTTTATCCCGTCTTTACCTTTGTCATGTTAACCGGCGGTCTGTTTGGGCTTGCCGAGGTGGAAACCACTGATTGGGGTGGTCTGCTGGTTACGCTGGTTGTTGCCGTTACAGGCATCGCCGCTTCTCTGCCGCTGGGCATTATGCTGGCGCTGGGACGACGCTCAAAACTGCCGATTATCAGATATTTTTGTATCGGCTTTATCGAGGTGTTTCGCGGTGTACCGCTGATCACCGTGCTTTTCATGGCCAGCGTTATGCTGCCGCTGTTTCTGCCCGACGGTGTCAATTTCGATAAATTAATGCGCTGCCTCATCGGTGTGGCGCTGTTCTCCTCGGCATACATGGCTGAGGTGGTGCGCGGGGGCTTACAGGCTATTCCAAAAGGGCAATACGAAGCCGGTGCGGCGCTGGGTTTGGGCTATTGGAAAACCACGCGGCTCATCATTTTGCCGCAGGCGCTCAAGCTGGTCATTCCCGGCATTGTGAACACGTTTATCGGCTTGTTCAAAGACACGACGCTGGTGCTCATCGTTGGTCTGTTCGACCTGCTGGGCATTGTTCAGTTCCACTTCACCGATGCAAGCTGGGCCACGCCGGAAACCCATATTACCGGCTATGTTTTTGCCGGGGCTGTGTTCTGGGTGTTCTGCTTTGCCATGTCCCGATATTCAATCTTTATGGAAAACAGGCTGTCGACAGGCAGATGATGAAATGACACAAAACGACGAGATTATCTCCATTCAAAACCTCAATAAATGGTTCGGCAATTTTCACGTTTTGCGTGACATAAACCTGTCGGTTCGCAGCGGTGAGAAAATTGTTATTTGCGGGCCGTCGGGCTCGGGGAAATCAACCTTGATCCGGTGCATCAATCGGCTGGAAGTGCATCAAGAGGGCGACATTGTCGTCAATGGGGTACGGCTCGATGGCTCGCTCAAAAACCTCGAAGACGTGCGTAGCGAGGTCGGTATGTTGTTTCAGCAGTTCAATCTGTTTCCGCATATGACCGTGCTTGAAAATTGCGCGCTTGCGCCCATGTGGGTGCGCCACATGCCGCGCCACGAAGCTGAGGCACTGGCGCATAAATTTCTGGAACGCGTGCGTATTCCGCATCAGGCGGCCAAATATCCCGGCCAGCTTTCCGGCGGACAGCAGCAGCGTGTGGCGATCGCGCGCGCGCTGTGCATGAACCCGCGCATTATGCTGTTTGACGAACCGACTTCTGCGCTTGATCCGGAAATGATCAAAGAAGTGCTGGATGTCATGGTCGAACTTGCCCATGACGGCATGACTATGATTTGTGTGACCCATGAAATGGGGTTTGCCCGTCAGGTTGCCGACCGCGTTATTTTTATGGATGAGGGTGAAATTGTGGAAGAAAACGCGCCCGAGGCATTTTTCTCAAACCCGCGCAGCGACCGCACCAAGCTATTTCTCAGCCAGGTGCTTTAACGCTCTTCGTCAATGATGGTCACTTGTTTTCGACCGACGGGTGTGAAGCCGTAACGCTGGTACAGCGGCAGCGCCGAGGGGTGGTCGAGCGTGCATGTCTGGATGATGATGCGGCTTGGCGCGCGCGTGTAAACATAATCGATCACCCGCTGCAGCATGAGCGATCCAAGGCCTTGCCCAATCGCCGCCGCGACGAGGCCGACAAAGACGATTTCAACCTGCGGAAATAATTTGAAATTGAGTTCCACAAAACCGATTGGGCGGTCATTGTTTTTAAGCGTGAATATTTCCGTCGTGGGGTGGTGGATAATCGCCGATAATTGCCTGTCGGTCAGCAGACGACGGTTAACCCAGTGCCACTGGCGCCCAACATCATCATAAAGCGCGCGATAAGCGGCAATGGATATATCCATCTCGCGGGTGAAGGAAATGCCCTCGGGCCAACCCATATCCGGCGTTAATGGCATGAAGGGTGGCACCATTTCGAGATGCGTGACCGTGGTTTTATATTTCGCCATCGCTCAAAGCCATGTCGGAACAGGCAGCCCTTTTTCTTTCAAAAAGGCCGGATTAAACAGCTTGCTCTGATAGCGCGTGCCGAAGTCACACAAAATCGTCACGATTGTGTGGCCGGGGCCCAAATCGCGCGCCATGTGCATGGCGCCCGCAATATTAATGCCGCTTGACCCACCAAGGCACAGGCCTTCTTCCAGCAACAGGTCGAAAACGATGGGCAGCGCCTCTTCGTCGGAGATCTGATAAGCGTCGTCGATCGGCGCGCCGTCAATATTGGCTGTCACGCGTCCCTGCCCAATGCCTTCGGTAATCGACGTGCCCTCGGCGCGCAATTCGCCATGTTTGAGCCAGTGATACATGGAAGCGCCCATGGGGTCGGCGGCGGCAATGCGGATGTCCGGATTTTGCGCTTTCAAATACATGGCGGTGCCCGCCAGCGTGCCGCCCGTGCCAATCGCGCATGTGAAACCGTCGACCTTGCCTTCGGTCTGCCGCCATATTTCGGGGCCGGTGGTCTCGACATGCGCTTGACGATTGGCGACATTGTCAAACTGATTGGCCCAAACAGCCCCGTTTTCCGACTTTTCGGCAAGCTCTTGCGCCAGCCGACCGGAATATTTGATGTAATTATTGTCGTCTTTGTAAGGCACAGCGGGAACTTCAATGAGTTCGGCGCCCGCAAGGCGCAGCATGTCTTTTTTTTCCTCGCTTTGCGTTTCCGGAATGACGATGACGGATTTGTACCCCAACGCATTGGCGACAAGGGCGATGCCGATGCCGGTATTGCCGGCCGTGCCTTCCACAATCGTGCCGCCCGGGCGCAACGTCCCGCGCGCTTCGGCGTCGCGGATTATATATAGCGCGGCACGGTCTTTGACCGACTGTCCGGGGTTCATAAACTCGGCTTTGCCGAGTATGTCACAACCGGTTTCTGCTGACGCCTTTTTGAGTTTGATCAAGGGGGTATTGCCGATGGCCTCAATCATGCCATTGTGAAACTGCATCTGTTTTGCGTCCTGCGTTTAAGGCGAAAAAATATTTGTTAAAATCAATATACAAGCTATATGATAATTAACAAAGATTGTTGTCTGCTACGGAACCACGAGACTTTTATGAACGCACATGTGCCCCTCAGCCCAAGTATGGAGTCGCTTCTGGCGGCTTATGCCTCCGGTCATTTGGGGCATGGCATGTCGGTGCTGATGGCTAGTTTCCTGACACTGTCGCCGTCGGCGCGGCGGCAAATGGAAACCTTTGAAGCGCTGAACGGCGTGATGCTTGACGATGCCGAGGCAGTCGAGATGTCTGATGGTGCATTGGGCGTTCTGATGACCCGCCTTGACGCGCCGGAGTCAGAAGAAACACCACGCATTGCCGTCGGCAATACAGATCTTCCCGAACCGCTGCGTGCTGTGCTTGATCGGCCGATCGAAGAACAGCGCTGGCGCTTTGCCTATCCCGGAGTTCGCCAATTATCATTGGGTATTGGCGATGATGACGAGCGGGTGAAGCTGTTGAAAATCATGCCCGGCAAGTCGGCACCGCAACACGCGCATAAGGGCATTGAAGCTACGCTGGTTTTGCGTGGCGCGTTTCGTGACGGCAATCGGCTTTACGAACGCGGTCAGCTTGCGCTGGCCGATGAGCACATCCAGCATCGGCCGCGCGCGGAAGGTGATGAAGCGTGTATTTGCCTCGCGGTAAATGATGGTGCGTTGCGCTTCACTGATAGCTTTGGCCGTGTTGCCCGCGACTTTTTTGCTTAAATTTCTTCGTGTCTTCGTGATATTTTTTGCCGTGTGGCTCCCTGCACACGGTGCCGATCCGGTATCGCGCAACTGGCAAAGCGGAATTCCGGCCGACAATGTGCTTGCCTATGAGGTGTTTCGCAATGACACGCGCATCGGCTTTCACCACATGCAGTTTTCGCGTAAGGACGGCGAGGTCAGGGTCGATATTCACATCGAGCTGGACGTTTCGTTGGGCTTTATACCGCTGTTCAGCTACACCCACGACAATACGGAAATATGGCGCGATGGCGAATTGCAGTCATTAGTGTCAAAAACCGACAATAATGGTGATCTTGCTTTTGCCGATTTGGCGTTAAAGGAAAACAGCTATCTGGGCACGGGGTCAAGATATGATGGCGGGCTGGGGCTGCCGATCATGCCGACCAGTTATTTTGATCCGAATTTCGTGCGCCAGCAAAGGCTGATCAGTTCGCAAGATGGCCGTCTATTGGAAGTGTCGGTGGCTTATTTGGGGCCGGAACAAGTCCCCGACATTAACGGTTCGGTTGAAGCGCATCGGTTTCGTCTGACGGGCGATCTTGAAATCGACATTTGGTATACTGGCGATGGTCGCTGGGTACGCACCGAGTTTTCGCGTGGCGGCGTGTTGTCCTATCGTCCGGTCGCCGCGTCTGCCATACCGCCCAAAACGGCGTGGCGAAAAGTGGAGGTCGAAGAATGACAGCGCAGACGGCAAAACCTTTATGCGTTTGGATCACCGGGGCCAGTTCGGGTATCGGGGCTGCGCTTTCAACCGAACTTGCCGCACGTGGTTTTGTGGTTGCCGCAACCGCGCGCAACGAAAAAGCTCTGGCTGAACTGGCCGACACCGCTGCCAACATCCATGCTTTTGCCGGCGATATAACCGACCGCAGTGGCATGGCGGCGCTCGTCGACACCATTGAGCGTGATTTGGGCCCGATTGATATGGCTGTGCTCAATGCGGGCATTTATCTGCCGACGAATTTTCCGGAATTTGATGCCGATCTATTCGATCGTTCTTTTGCGGTCAATTTGGGCGGCACGGTTAATTGTCTTGCCCCGCTCGTGCCTTTGATGAGTGGGCGCGGACGCGGACGCATTGCGATTGTATCATCCGTCGCCGGATATGGTGGATTGCCAACTTCGGCAGCTTATGGTGCCACCAAAGCGGCGCTTTTTAATCTGGGCGAGTCTCTGGCCATGGATTTGGCGGCTCATGGGGTCAAAGTATCCATGATTGCGCCGGGTTTTGTGCGGACACCGGCCACGGATGTGAACACATTTCCCATGCCGTTCATTATTTCAGCCGACGACGCCGCCAGACGCATCGCCAATGGCTTGGAAAAGGGACAAGCGCATATTGCGTTTCCCAAACGCTTTAGCTATTTGCTGCGGCTTATCAATTTGCTGCCGCGCGGGCTTTACACGCGACTTGTCGGCGGGGCCACCAGCCGCAACTGATCAGGCGGGTCGGTCAAGCGTGAAATGCGAGACCTCAATGCTGCCGGTCGAAAACCCGGCCTCGCAATAGGCGAGATAATATTCCCACATGTTTTTGAAGCGATGGTCAAAGCCAATGGCTTGGATCTCGGGCCAGGCGTCCAAAAACCGCTGACGCCAGCGGGCGAGGGTCTCGGCGTAATCTTTGGCAAAATCTTTTTGATTGCTGAGGCGCAAATTGGCGGCGCTCACGGCTTGCTTTATTTTATTTGGGCTGGGCAACATGCCGCCGGGGAAAATATAGCGCTGGATGAAGTCGGTGTTTTTGCGATAGGTCTCAAAACGCGCATCCTCGATGGTGATGATCTGCAATCCGGCGCGCCCACCGGGTTTAAGACAGCCGCGAAGTTTGTCGAAAAACACCGGCCAATATTTCTCGCCGACAGCCTCAAACATTTCGATCGACACCACGCGATCATATTGCGCCTCGACATCGCGGTAATCGCAATATTTCAACTCGACTTTATCCGACAATCCACATTCGTGTATGCGCTTTTGACCAAAGGCGAGTTGCTCGCGTGAAATTGTGATGCCCGTTACCTGACACCCAATATGGCGTGCGGCATATTCCGCGAACCCGCCCCAGCCGCAGCCGATTTCCAACACATGATGGTCAGCGCTGAGGCCGATTTGCTCAGCCAGCGCCTTATATTTATTTTCCTGCGCGTCTTCGAGATTGCGCCCGCGACCCTCAAACAACGCAGAGGAATAGGTCATGGACGGGTCGAGCCACAGGCGATAAAAATCATTGCCGAGGTCGTAATGGGCGTGAATATTGCGCTGCGCGCCCCGCCGACTATTCGGGCGCAGCTTGTGTAAGGCGCGCGTAAAAAATTTCATAAAAGCAACAGTTTCAAGGTGTTGTCGGTATAAAATCATGTTTTCATTTAAGATGGTAAGTAGGGCTGCCAGATCGGGTGTTGACCATTGGCCTTCCATATAGGCTTCGGCAAAACCGGTATTGCCGGCGCTGATCAGGCGTCGGAACATGCGGGTGTCATGCACGTTGACCTGTGCGGCGGGTGCCGACGGATCTGTTGCGCCGAAATTATGCGTGCTGCCATCGGGCAGAACGACGTTTAAGCGCCCATGTTGGATACGCCGCAACGCCCAAAACACAAAACGTGGGCTGAGAGATCGCGGGGTGTGGCGGTGAGCCTTATTTGTCGTCATGGCCTCGCATTGCCTCGCATTGCCTCGCATTGCCTGATTTTAGTAACTGACCCTGTCCTGCGGTGGCGCAGGCCGAGAAATGAAGGGTACCTTCTTTAAAATCAACCTGCCAGCCTCAAAATGAATGGCTGCGACAACTTTTAGCGTCATTAAAGGATCTTGAAAAAACGCGCGCAAAAGCTGGGCGTTTGTCAGGGCACGGCGCTGACCGGAAAAGCTGGCAACCAGGAGCGGTGTGGTGCCTTGCGTTTCGCGAATGACAAGGCGCAAGGCATCGTCGGGGAGGGGAGCCGAAAAATGATAGGTGGCATGCATGTCAATAAAGGGTGACACGTGCATTTTCTTGTCGCGGCTATGCGCCATGGCGGTTTCATTGCCTGCCTTGCCCACAGGCACAACATAAATATGGTCGTCGCCAAAAGTGTTGCGAACCTCGTATATAAGCGCAGAAAGCACGCCATCATTGAGGCAGTAATACACCGTCAGCGGATTGAAGGCGTAACCCAAAATACGGGGGTAGCAGAGAATGAAAACGCGCTCGGGCGCG
The DNA here is from genome assembly GCA_913051715.1 of uncultured Rhodobiaceae bacterium. Lineage (GTDB taxonomy): Bacteria > Pseudomonadota > Alphaproteobacteria > RS24 > RS24 > UBA7378. Next base: position 9,915 of record CAJXCG010000018.1, on the reverse strand, counting down.
GGCAGTCCGCGCGCTTGCACCAGCGTGTCGATAAAGCCGCGCAAGGGATTTGCGTCTTTCGGGCCATGGTCTTTCAGCCTGATACTGAAAAGGTTGAACCTGTCGACGGATAACAGCCCCGGCAAATTTACCCGCGCATCGAGATCATCGACATCGAGAAACAGCGAAAACACGCGATAGGTGAAACGATGGCGCGCGGGCGTGTAGCGCGCATGGCGCACAATACCGGCATAGATGGCTGATGTGGGATGTCGGCTCATTCCGCCGCCGCGCGTATGTTTTTCGCGGTCGCGGCTTCCAGCCCCGCACAAACCCGCAATGCCGATTGCAAGCCGTCTTCGTGAAACCCATAGCCCGTCCAAGCGCCGCAAAACCAAACACCGTTCATGCCCTGAATTGTGTCGAGGTTTTCCTGCGCGTGCAAGGCCGCTCGGTCAAATTGCGGGTGGTCATAGACGAAATGCCCAAAGGTTTTTTCGGCGGCAGGCGGTGTCGGCGGATTGAGCGTTACAAAAACCAGTTTGTCACGGTCAAGATTTTGCAACAGGTTCATCCAATAGCTCACAGTCATGGTGCCGTCTTGCGACAGCTGACCGTCGGTCAAATAATTCCATGAAGACCAGACCCGACGACGGCGTGGCATCAGCCGCGCGTCGCAATGCAGATAGACTTGATTGGGCAAATACCGCACAGCCGACAAAATAGCGCGTTCCTGCGCGCTGGCATCGCTCAACGCCGCCAATGCCTGGTCGGAATGGGTCGCAAAAACCACCTGATCAAAGGCCTCTTCATGTGCTTGTTCATTTACCTCAGTGCTCACCCAGACCCGACCGTCGCGCCGTTTCACAGATGTGACAGCCGCGTTCAAAATTGTTCGCGCTGCGCTGGCTGCGGACAGCTTTTTGACATATTCGCGGCTGCCCCCACGCACGGTGCGCCATTGCGGGCGGTCATTATTGATCAGGCGATGATTATAGAAAAAATGCAGAAAACTGCGGGCCGGAAATTCTTCTATTTCAGCCGCCGGTGTTGACCAGATGGCGGCACCCATGGGCAGGAGATAGCGGTTGCGAAAGGCGTTGGAAAAGCCGTAACGGTCGAGCCACTGCCCCAGCGTTTCATCGCCCGATAAACCGGCCTCGTGGTCGCGCGCGGCGGCTTTGTTGAAGCGGAATATATCGCGCAGCATCTGCCAGAAAAACGGATTGAGCAGGTTTCGTCTCTGGGCAAAAACCGTCGACAAGGACTGGCCCGACCACTCCATCGCGCCGGCATTAGCCGAAAATCCAAAGCTCATATTGCTCTGTTCGGTCTCGACCCCCAATTCAGCAAATAGCTGCGTCAGCCCCGGATAATTCAATTCATTGTAAACGATGAACCCGGTGTCGACGCTCAACCGGTCGTCGGGGTGATCATACCCAATGTCAACCGTCGCGCTGTGTCCGCCCAAACGGTCGCGCTTTTCAAACAAAGTTACATCGTGCTGACGCGACAGATGATATGCAGCCACGTTTCCAGATATGCCGCTGCCAATGACCGCAATTTTCATTCTGTTTTCCTATGATACAAAGAGGTTACAAAAAAGACCAACAAAACAACTACAAGGCGTGGAATACATCCAGTGCACGCGCGCGCGCCGTTTCGTGTTTTACAATAGGGGCAGGATAGTCAACATCCAACGAAATACCTGCATCGGACAGCGTGTCAGACGATGCTTCCCAAGGCGCGAAAATCACCTTGCCGGTTAAATTGGCTAATTCGGGCGCATAAGTTTTGGTGTAGGTGCCGTCGGGATCAAATTTCCGACCCTGAATAATCGGATTGAATATGCGGAAATAAGGGGCCGCGTCGGCACCACACCCGGCGGTCCATTGCCAGCCAGCCGCATTATTTGCCGGGTCGGCGTCGGCCAGACATTCCCAGAACCATCTCTCGCCCTCGCGCCAGTCGATGAGCAAATGCTTGGTCAAAAATGAGGCTGCGATCATGCGCGTGCGGTTATGCATGAACCCTGTGGTTGCAAGTTCGCGCATTGCTGCATCGACAATCGGATATCCTGTTCGGCCCTGCTTCCAGGCCTCTAGGTCTTCGGGCGCGTCGCGCCACGGAAAGGTCTCGAATTTTTGCTGCAGGCAGCGCTCGGGCATATCCGGATAGTGATATAGGAGGTAATAGGAAAATTCGCGCCAGCCGATTTCGGATAGAAATTTGCGCCCGTCATTTGTGTCGATACGTTCCTCGCCAAGGCTTGCATATATGCGTTGCGGACTGATCTCCCCCCAGCGCAAATGCGGCGATAGGCGTGAGGTTGTCACGCCGCCCGGCGTGTCGCGATTATCGGCATATCCGTCGAAGCTGTTTTCAAAAAACATATCGAGCATTTTGAGCGCCCCGCGCTCGCCGGGCTGCCACAGCGCGTCCATGCCTGTTGCAGGCGCGGCACTGGCCTCCGGCAAGGGCTGACTTTCGGGCCATTGTTCGGGGGCCGTAAGCTGTGCGGGTGGTACCGACAGGTCACACGGCAATCCGGCTTGCAGACATGCTTTCCAGAACGGCGAAAAAACCTTGTAATGGCTACCGCTGTTTTTGTTGATGATCTGCCACGGATCGAAAAAAAGATTGCCGACATGACCGACGCCGTTCCGATTATTTTCTTTCAGCCAGGATTTAAGCTGCGTGTCGCGGGCAATGGTGTCTTTTTCATATTGTCGGTTCCAGAACACGGTAGCCGCGTTCGTTTCCTCAACCAGTGCGCGCATGAGTGCCAGCCCATCGCCCTTGCGATAAATCAGGGTGAGCCCGCGGGTTTTGAGATCACCGGCAAGTGCCCGCAGTGATGTGTTGCGCCACCAAAGCGATGTTGTTCCGGCCGCACGACCATAGGCCGTATCGTCGACAAAGACAGGGATGATCGGAGCGTTTGATTGGATAGCCGCGGCAAAAGCGGGGTTATCATTCAGTCTCAAATCTTGACGAAACCATACAATAACGGGCTGGGACACGGTAAATCTCCTATTTATGAGTTGAGTACGCAGCGCGCCGGTTTTTGGATGTCGGACTGGCGCACCAACACCGGAAAAAAACACCGGAAACAAAAGATTGGGAACAAAAAACCCCCTCAAATCTTTTAGTAACTAAAAGTTTTGAGGGGGAGAACTGGCTCCCCGGGCCGGACTCGAACCAGCGACCGAACGGTTAACAGCCGTTTGCTCTACCAACTGAGCTACCGGGGAACAGGACTATAATTAGTCCGATCGTTATCGCGCCTTGGGATATATCAGAGCCGCGGAAAAAGTCCAACATGAAATTGCGTGGGGGAGGTGGAGGCCACGCCCGGAATCGAACCGGGGTACACGGCTTTGCAGGCCGCTGCGTCACCACTCCGCCACGTGGCCCGTTTTCAGAAGGGACGCCGTTACGTAGCGCAAACAGGCCAGCCAGTGCAAACGGTTTTTCACCCCATGATGGATAGAGCGGTTAATATTGGTAATTGTATTTGGACGGGCGGCACCGTATACAAACAGCATATTCGTCTCGTAGAATCATGAGTACATTATGAAGGCAATGCCACATTTGGACGATGATCCCGTGAGCCAAACACGGCTCAATATGGTTGAAGGTCAATTAAAGCCGGGCGGCGTTCGTGACTATGCGCTCACAAGAATGATCGGCACCATATCGCGCGAGGCTTTCGTGGCCGCCGATGTGCGTGCCGTTGCTTATGCTGACCGCGAATTGCCCTCGCAAGCTGGCGATGCACGGCGTCAGCTTCTTGCGCCTCTGACGTTTGCGCGTCTTGCTGAATTGGCAAGTTTGGGCGGCGATGATGTGGTGCTGGATATTGCTGGCGGCACAGGCTATTCGGCAGCGGTGATCGCCGGTTTGGTCAATACGGTGATCGCGCTGGAGGATGACGAGGCATTTTGCGAAAAGGCGGGCGCAATCTGGCAGGATATCGGGGTCGATAATGCGGTTGCAGTGCATGGGCCATTGGCCGAGGGGCAGAAAAAACAGGCACCGTTTAATGTGATTTTTATCAATGGCTGCGTGGCCGAGGTGCCGCAGGATTTGCTGGCACAGTTGGTGGATGCGGGGCGACTTGTTTGCGTTCAAGAAGTGGACGGCGCGCAAAAAGCAACTATTTACACGCGCATCGGTGACAGCTTTGCCCGTCGTGTTGCGTTCGATATTCGTGCGCCTGAGTTAGAGAGTTTCAAACCGGCGCCCAAGTTTGAATTCTAACGGCGCGTGGTATCGGAGAAACTTATGAAAAAACCCCTGATATCGGTTCTTTGCATCCGTTTGGTCTGTGTCGGTTTGATTTTTATCGGCTTCGGCCTTCCGGCAAAAGCCATGTCGCTGGATGAAGCCATCGCGCAGACCCTCGCGCGCAACCCGTCACTGGCGAGTGCACAATTTTCGTATAATGCGACCTATGCCTCGCAATTTGTTACACTGGCTGACATGCTGCCGAATGTTTCGGCCTTTGCGTCAACCACCCTGTCCAATACAGATGCGGAATTTTACGGCACGGGGGAGATCAACCCGGCTGCCAATATCGGGGATACTGATAGCGACAGCTACGGTGTGCAAGTGAGCCAGAATTTATTTGCCAGCGGGCGCTATCTCAATGCGTTTCGAAGCAAGCGCGCCGAAATTCGGAGCGAGGCAAAAAACCTCGTAAACACCGAACAGCAAATTATTCTGCAAGCGGTGACGGCCTATCTGGACGTCATCCGCGACCAGCTTATTGCAGAGGTGAACGAGCAAAATGTGGTCGTGCTTTCAAAACAACTCGAAGCCGTCAAGGACAGGTTCGAGGTCGGCGTGGTGACGCGCACTGATATCGCCCAATCGGAGGCGCGTCTTGCGGGCGCGAAGTCCAACTATTTGAGCGCGCAGTCGCGCCTACTGGGTGCGCGCGCGGTCTATCGCGAAGTGATCGGGCTGGAGCCGGAAGAAATTAAACAGCCCGAAGCCTTGCCCAATTTACCGAACAGCCTTGACGCCGCGCGTTCGGCTGCGCGGGCGGCCAGCCCTACATTGGCCTCGGCGCGCGAGATGTCCGATAGCGGACGTTATTCGGCTTACAGCGCGATCGGCATGGCGTTGCCGTCTGTCACCGTCACAGGCTCGCACAGCTTTACCGAAGACCCTTCCAGTGTTCTGGTTGGCACCGAAACCGAGGTCACGACCGTGCAGGTGCAGTTAAAAGTGCCGCTGTTTATGGGCGGGCGTTCCATCGCCGGCGTAACAGCGGCATATGATTATCAAGATGCGCTGGCGCGCAATGTGCACGCCGCCGCCAATGCTGTGGACCGCAGTGTGATTGTGGCATGGAATAATTTTGAAGCCGCGACCTCGGCGATTGCCGCGCGCGAGCAGCAGATCGCCGCCTCGGAGGTCGCGCTCGAAGGGGTGCGCGAAGAAAACAGTCTCGGCACACGCACAAATCTCGATGTGCTCGACGCCGAACAGGATTTGCTGGATGCGCGCGTGACGCTTGTGCAAGCAGAGCGCGATCAATGGGTGGCGGCCTATGCGCTTTTGTCGAGCATGGGGCATTTGACCGGCGCGCGCCTCGGGATTCAGGCCGCCAATATTGACCCGGACGAAATTGACAGACCCTAAGGCGGGGCATCGGGCATCAACATTATTCGTTGTTTTGAAGTGTTTGTTTTGCGTGGGCTTGAACAGGCACAACAACGGAGATGCATGTGGCACACGAAGATGATTTAACCGCCGAGGCGCTGTTTCGCAGCGGCGATGATGCGGCAGGGTCGGAGGCAATTATATCGGCAATCCGCGATATTATTAATGCGGATATGGCAATGCTGGAAACCGACCCTGAAGAGGTTATGATTTCCCAACGCGCCGAAGCGCGTTTGCGTGCCGCGCTTTCTCGATTGACCGGCAGTGATGACACGCCGCCCACGGTTTTGGAGGCTTTGGTGCTGGAGGCATTAGACCCGCTGCTGCGCGATTGGCTGGAACGAAATTTGGGCCCGCTGGTCGAGCGGCTGGTTGAGGCGGAAATTCGCCGCATCATGGCAGACGGGGTGGGTGCAAAGCAGCTTGAAGCTGACGACGCCGTGGTGTAGTGGCTTGGTGTCATTGTTTCTTTAGTGTAGAACTTGCTTTAGCCCATGTCTGATACCCGCCAAAAACCACTCGATAAAACTTATGATCCGTCCGCAATCGAAGCGGCGCTTTATGCGGCGTGGGAAAATGACGGTTGTTTCAAGGCGGGTCGGGTGCCCGACGCCGACCCTTACACCATTGTTATCCCGCCGCCCAATGTGACGGGCAGCCTGCATATGGGCCATGCGCTGAACAATACTTTGCAAGATATTCTGTGCCGCTTTGAACGCCTGCGCGGGCGCGATGTTTTGTGGCAGCCCGGCACCGACCATGCCGGCATTGCGACGCAGATGGTGGTCGAACGCCAGCTCGCCGAAAATGGCAATATGACGCGGCGCGAAATGGGGCGCGACGCATTTATCGAGCGCGTGTGGCAATGGAAAGAAGAAAGCGGGTCGACCATCACCAACCAGTTGCGGCGCTTGGGGGCATCGTGCGATTGGAGTCGCGAGCGCTTCACCATGGATGACGGCCTGTCGCAAGCCGTCATTAAGGTTTTCGTCGCGCTTTATGACGAAGGGCTGATTTACAAAGACAAGCGTCTGGTGAATTGGGATCCGGGACTTTTGACGGCAATTTCCGACCTTGAGGTCGTGCAAAAAGAAGTCAACAGCCATATGTGGCACTTCAACTATCCGCTGGAAGACGGCAGCGGTCACATCACGGTTGCCACCACACGGCCCGAAACCATGTTGGGTGATACCGGCGTGGCCGTGCATCCCGACGACCCGCGCTATAAAAAACTCATCGGCAAGCATGTAATCTTGCCGATTGTCGGGCGCAAGATTCCGATTGTGGCGGATGACTATGCCGACCCCGAACAGGGTTCGGGTGCGGTGAAAATTACCCCGGCACATGATTTTAACGATTTTGAGGTCGGCAAACGCTGCGGGCTTGCCGCCGTGAATATGCTGGATCAACGCGCCTGCATTGACCTGTCCGACCCTGCCTTTGAGGATATGGTGGGGCGCGACGACTGGCAGGGCATGGATCGGTTTGAGGCGCGCAAGAAAGTGGTCGCAACCCTCGACGCGCTGGGGCTGGTCGACAAGATTGAAGACAACACCCACACCGTGCCGTTCGGCGACCGCTCGGACATGGTGATTGAGCCGTGGCTGACCGACCAATGGTATGTCGATGCGGCAACGCTCGCCAAGCCCGCGCGTGAAGCCGTTGAAGACGGGCGCACGAAATTTGTGCCGGCGAATTGGGATAAAACCTATTTTGAGTGGATGAACAATATCCAGCCTTGGTGCATTTCGCGCCAGCTTTGGTGGGGGCACCAAATTCCGGCTTGGTATGGGCCTGATGGTGAAATATTCGTGGCTGAAACCGAGGCGCAAGCGCAGGAAAAAGCCGCTGCCCATTTCGGCGCACCAACCGAATTGACGCGCGATGAAGACGTGCTCGACACATGGTTCTCATCCGCCCTGTGGCCGTTTTCCACGCTGGGCTGGCCCGAGCAGACGCCCGAGCTTGCGCGCCACTACAAGACAGATGTGCTGGTAACCGGCTTCGATATTATTTTCTTCTGGGTGGCGCGCATGATGATGAGCGGCCTGCATTTCATGGACGATGTGCCGTTCCACACGGTTTATATTCACGCGCTGGTGCGCGACGAAAAAGGCGCGAAAATGTCGAAGTCCAAGGGCAATGTCATTGACCCGCTGGACTTGTGCGACAAATATGGCGCTGATGCGTTGCGCTTCACACTGGCGGCAATGGCGGCGATGGGGCGCGATATCAAGCTGGCCGAAGCCCGCGTCGAGGGCTATCGCAATTTTGGCACGAAATTGTGGAACGCCGCGCGCTTTTGCGAAATGAATGGTTGCTTTGAGGCGGGTGATTTCGACCCCGAAACAGCCAGCCTGCCACTCACACGCTGGATTGTCGGCGAAGCGGTGCAGGCGCAAAACACCGTCACGCAAGCCATTGAAGCTTATCGGTTTAACGATGCCGCCAATGGGGTTTATCAGTTCATTTGGAATAATTTTTGTGACTGGTATGTCGAGCTTGCCAAGCCCGTGCTGCAGGGCGATGACGCTTCTGCAAAAGCAGAAGTGCAAGCGGCAACCAAATGGGCGCTTGACCATGCGCTGCGGCTGTTGCACCCGTTCATGCCTTTTGTGACAGAAGAGCTATGGGCCAAAACCGCCTCGCGCGATGGCTATTTGATGCTCGACCACTGGCCGAACCTGCCGAAGGATTTGGTGGATGAAGCGGCCATGGCTGAAATCGGTTGGCTGATTGGGGCGATCACCGAAATTCGCTCGGTGCGGGCTGAAATGAATGTGCCCGCCGGAGCACAAGTGCCTCTGGTGGCTATTGGTGCGGGCGCGCAAACTGAGGCGCGGCTGACGGTAACGGGCGATACGCTGAAGCGTCTGGCTCGGGTTTCGGATATTTCATTTGCCGATACGGTTCCGTCCGGCTCGGCGCAGACGGTTTTGGGCGAAGCGACATTTGCATTGCCGCTTGCCGACGTCATTGACATTGCTGCCGAGCGCGCGCGCCTGCAAAAAGAAATTGCCAAAACCGAGGGCGAGATTAAAAAACTGTCGGGCAAGTTGAATAATGAAGGGTTTTTGGCGAAGGCACCCGAAGCGGTGGTGGCTGAAAACCGCGCGCGCCTGTCGGAAGAAGAAGCGCGACGCGACAAGCTCAACCCGGCGCTGGCTCGGCTTGCTTAGCCATATTCGGCGTAAAATGCGTAAGCCGTAACGCCGATGCAAATGGCGAGGCTGATGCGGCGCACGGTTTTATCGGACACGTAGTTCGTCAGCCGCGCGGCACCATAGCTGCCCAGCCCGATGCCCGCCATGACCGCCAGCCCACCGACATAATCAACCACACCAGCGCCGATAAACAGCACCAACGCAGAAATGGACGAGACGGTTGCAAAAATCAGCTTCAGCCCTTGCATGGCGCGCACTTGCGTATAGCCCGCCAGCGACAGGGCGGCGAGGGTGAGAATACCAAAACCGCCATTAAAATAACCGCCATAGACGCAAGTAAGAAACAAGGCCAGCGCGCCGATAATCCAAAGCTGGCGCGCGCTGGTGCGTGCTGCAAGGCGTTCAAGCTGCCCGCCCAGCATGAACAGTAATGTGGCGAATAATAACAGCCACGGCACGGCGGCCGAGAATATCTCGGCATCGGTTCTGAGCAGCAGCCAGCCCCCCAACAAACCGCCCACAAACGCGACAGGCACTTGCCAGACAAGGTCGCGGCGCACATCGCTGAGATGACTGCGATAGCCGAGCGCGCCGGTGATATAGCCCAAAGTTGCAGCAAAAGTATTGGTGGCATTGGCGATGATGGGCGGCATGCCGGAGACCACCAGCGCGGCGAAAGTAACACCGCTGCCGCCACCGGCAAGCGCGTTCATGGCGCCGCCAACAAGACCGGCCAGAAAAAGCAGAAAATGGATTTCCATGGCCCAGATGTAGCGGATTCTTTCTCGCCTGGCTGAATTATTCTTGCTACAAAGCCGCCAGAAGCCATTGGGAGATGCGCGATGATAAAATTTGACAAATCCAAGCTGCCCAGCCGCCATGTGTCGGTCGGGCCGGAGCGCGCGCCGCACCGCTCTTACTATTACGCCATGGGCATGAGCGAAGAAGAAATCGCGCAGCCTTTTGTCGGCGTGGTGTCGTGCTGGAACGAGGCTGCGCCGTGCAATATTGCGCTGATGCGCCAGGCCCAAGCCGCCAAAGCGGGCGTGAAATCGGCAAGCGGCACGCCGCGCGAATTTTGCACCATCACCGTGACCGA
>CAJXCG010000017.1 GCA_913051715.1 uncultured Rhodobiaceae bacterium | reverse complement strand
GTCACGCCAGAGGCCGCGGGTTCGAGTCCCGTCACTCCCGCCACTTTTCCTTTCCTGATTATATCGCTGTACCGGGCCGCGCGCAGCCGGCAGCGTTTGCATTATCGGCGCGGCTTAATAAACTTGAAAAACAAAACGCGCAAAATTTTGATCTTCGCGCGTGGTAATTAGAGGTGATTATGAAAACGGCATTGGTAACAGGTGTGTCCACCGGGATCGGGCGGCAAATTGCAACTACGCTGGCAGCGCAAGGATATATGGTTTTTGGATCTGTACGCTCGCGCGGCGATGCAACCCGCGTCTCAAAGGAAATCGGTGATAATTTCAAGGCGCTGATTTTTGATGTGACCAAAGAAGACGAAGTCATGGCTTCGGTAAAAACTGTCAAAAAGCACCTCGGCAACCGTAAACTTGATGCGTTGGTCAACAATGCGGGGATTGCCGTCGTCGGGCCTGTTCAAGGGTTGTCGCCGGAGGAGTTTAAACATCAGTTTGATGTCAATCTGCTCGGCGTGTTCCACTGTGTCCAAGCCTATCTCGACCTGTTGGGGGCCGACCAAGAGCGCGAGGGTCGCGCGGGTAAAATCATCAATATTAGTTCGGTGGCGGGCAAGGCGGCGACGCCGTTTATGGGTGCCTATAGTATGAGCAAGTTTGGCCTTGAGGGGCTTTCCGAAGCCATGCGCCGCGAGTTTTTGATGTATGGCATCGACGTTGCGATTATCGCGCCGGGCCCGGTAAAGACCCCGATATGGGAAAAATTCGATGCCACGGGTCTGGCAGAGCGTTACAGCAATTCGCCCATGCGCGAACCGATGGAGCGTATGCTGGCCTACGCCGATGAATTGGCCGATAAAGGCTGTGACCCGCAGCGCATTGCTGATTGTGTTGCAGATATTCTGGCGGAGCGAAAAACCAAAACGCGCTACACCATTGATACGACCTCCGGACAGCGAAGATTTTTATCGATGCTGCCCAAGCGCACATCGGATCGTTTGATCGGCGCGCAGCTCGGTTTGACCAAAAAATAACCTGCGCGGGCGCGTTTTTTGCCACCACGCAAAGGCAAATTTACAGCGCCTAAAGCGCGTCGGTTTGACACTTGCATTACCCCGCTTGGGGGCTATACTTCGCGCCAGTAAGCGTGTTTGATTTATACTCGCAAATCCAGGATCTCGTAGGGGAACCGCATGCAGGAATTGCTTTCAAGTTATTATCCGATTTTGATTTTTATGGGGCTTTCGGCCCTGATTACATTGGCGTTGATTTTCGTGCCGATGCTGGTCGCCCCATCCTCACCGGACCCGGAAAAAAATGCCCCTTATGAGTGCGGCTTTGAAGCATTTGACGACGCGCGGATGAAGTTTGATGTTAAGTTCTATCTGGTTGCGATTCTGTTTATTATTTTTGATCTCGAAGTCGCGTTTTTGTTTCCGTGGGCAGTCGCGTTTGGCGATGTCGGTGTTTTCGGGTTTTGGTCGATGATGTTTTTTCTTGCCGTGCTGACCGTAGGGTTTGCCTATGAGTGGCGCAAAGGCGCGCTGGATTGGGATTAGGAGACGATATGTCGGAAAGCAAATCCAAACAGGCACCCGTGCCCGCGCCCACACCTGACCCGTATTACGCGCAAGTCTCCGACCAGCTGGCCGATAAGGGCTTCGTGGTCACATCTGTTGAAGATTTGGTCAACTGGGCGCGCACCGGCTCGCTGCACTGGATGACGTTTGGGCTGGCATGTTGCGCCATTGAAATGATGCAAGTATCGATGCCGCGCTACGATGTCGAACGCTTTGGCTTTGCGCCGCGTGCCTCACCGCGCCAGTCCGATGTCATGATTGTTGCCGGAACCCTGACCAATAAAATGGCGCCAGCTTTGCGCAAGGTATACGATCAGATGCCCGAACCGCGCTATGTTATTTCCATGGGATCATGCGCCAATGGCGGGGGCTATTATCATTATTCCTATTCCGTGGTGCGCGGCTGTGACCGGGTTGTGCCGGTAGATATTTACGTGCCCGGCTGCCCGCCGACAGCCGAAGCGCTGCTTTATGGCATTTTGTTGCTGCAAAAGAAAATCCGCCACACCGGTACGATTGAGCGGTAGGGCACATGGGCGATCTCGAAGAACTTGGTGAACACATCCGCTCAGGGCTGGGCGCTTCTCTGGCAGGTGTCAGCATCGCGCATGGCGAACTCACCATTGAAGCCAATGCCGGCATGGTGGAGCCGGTGCTCAAGTTTTTGCGCGACGATCCCGAATGTGCTTTTTCGCAGTTGATTGACTTGTGCGGTGTCGATTATCCCGAGCGCGCCTTACGCTTTGATATTGTCTATCATTTGCTGTCCATGACCAAAAATCGCCGCATCCGCGTCAAGGTGCAGGCCGGTGAAGAAACGCAAGTGCCGAGCTTGACGGGGCTTTTTGAGGCCGCGGCTTGGTTTGAGCGCGAAGCCTTCGACATGTATGGCATTTTGTTTTCCGGCCATCCCGATTTGCGTCGGTTGCTGACCGATTACGGCTTTGAAGGCTATCCGCTGCGTAAGGATTTTCCGCTCACAGGGCATGTCGAAGTGCGCTATGACGACGATCAGAAAAAAGTGGTTTACGAGCCCGTGACGCTTGTTCAGGAGTTTCGTGATTTTGATTTTGAAAGCCCATGGGAAGGCGCGCGCGGCGTGTTGCCGGGCGACGAGAAAGCCAATGCAACCCCAGAGCAGGAAGGCTAGAGCCTATGTCGGCGCAATCGAAACCCCCGGTTCAAGATGACCGCAAATTTACCATTAATTTCGGGCCGCAACACCCGGCCGCGCATGGCGTGTTGCGTCTGGTGATGGATTTGGACGGCGAGCGCGTCGAGCGCATTGACCCGCATATCGGGCTGTTGCATCGCGGCACGGAAAAATTGATCGAACACAAAACCTACCTGCAATCGGTACCGTATTTCGACCGCTTGGATTATGTCGCGCCGATGAACCAAGAACATGCTTTTGCGCTGGCGGTTGAGCGTATGTTGGGCCTCGAAGTGCCGCGCCGCGGGCAGTATATACGTGTGCTGTATTGCGAGATTGGCCGCATTTTGAGCCACCTTTTGAATATCACCACGCAAGCGCTGGATGTCGGCGCGCTGACACCGCCACTTTGGGGCTTTGAAGAGCGCGAAAAGCTGATGATCTTTTACGAGCGCGCCTGTGGTGCGCGTCTGCACGCAGCTTATTTTCGGCCAGGTGGCGTGCATCAGGATTTACCGGAAGGGTTGTTGCAAGACATTTACGATTTTTGCGACCCGTTCCTGCAAGTCATGGATGATATTGAGGGGCTGCTGACCGAAAACCGCATTTTCAAGCAGCGCAATGTTGATATTGGCGTGGTGTCGGTGGACGACGTTATGACCTGGGGGCTGACCGGCGTGATGGCGCGCGGGTCGGGGCTGGCGTGGGATTTGCGCCGATCGCAACCTTACGAAGCCTATAATGATTTCAAATTCAACATACCCGTTGGCAAAAATGGCGATTGCTATGACCGTTATCTGGTGCGTGTCGAAGAGTGTCGTGAATCTGTCCGCATCATGAAGCAATGCATTGAAAATATGCCTGATGGGCCGGTTTCTTCGGCTGATGGCAAGGTCGTGCCGCCCAAACGCGCCGAAATGAAACAATCAATGGAAGCCTTGATCCACCATTTCAAACTGTACACGGAAGGCTATCACGTGCCTGCCGGCGAGGTTTACGCCGCGGTGGAAGCACCGAAAGGTGAGTTTGGCGTGTATCTGGTGGCGGATGGGTCCAACAAGCCGTATCGCTGCAAAATTCGCGCGCCGGGCTATGCCCATTTGCAGGCGCTGGATCATTTGTGCCGCGACCATATGCTGCCGGATGTCTCGGCCATTTTGGGGTCAATGGATATCGTGTTCGGGGAGGTCGACCGATGAGTGTGCGCCGTCTGCATAGCGAGCAACCCGAAAGTTTCGCTTTCAGTCAAGAGAATCTGGACTGGGCTGCGACGCAAATCGCCAAATATCCCGAAGGGCGTCAGGCCAGCGCCATTTTGCCGCTTTTGTGGCAAGCCCAGAAGCAGGGCGGGGGTTGGCTGTCTGAACCCGCCATACGCTGCGTCGCCGATATGCTCGACATGCCCTATATGCGCGCGCTCGAAGTGGCAACATTCTACTCAATGTTCAATCTGTCGCCGGTCGGCGAATATTTTGTACAATTATGCGGCACGACGCCGTGCTGGTTGCGCGGTGCGGATGATTTGAAGGATGTGTGCCGCAGACAAATCGGGGAACCCGGCGATATTTCCGAAGACGGGAAATTGAGCTGGCTTGAGGTCGAATGTCTTGGCGCGTGCGTCAACGCCCCGATGGTTCAGATCAATGATGATTTTTACGAAGACCTGACAGCCGATACATTTGAACGGTTGTTGGAAGATTTGCGTCACGGGCGCGACGTGGTGACGGGGCCGCAAAACGGGCGGCAAGCCTCGGCACCCGAAGGCGGCCCGACTGTATTGAAAGGCGATATGTAATGTTACGCGATGAAGATCGTATTTTTACCAATATTTACGGGTTCCATGGTGCCGATTTGGCTGCCGCGAAGTCGCGCGGAGATTGGGACAATACGGCTGACCTGATTAGAAAGGGTCGTGACTGGGTCATTGAAGAGGTCAAATCTTCGGGCTTGCGCGGTCGTGGCGGGGCCGGATTTCCGACGGGTCTGAAATGGTCGTTCATGCCGAAAGAAAATGATGGGCGTCCGCATTATTTGGTCGTTAATGCCGACGAATCTGAGCCCGGCACGTGCAAAGACCGCGATATTATGCGCCATGAGCCGCATAAATTGCTGGAAGGGTGCTTGCTTGCTGGTTTCGCCATGGGCGCACATGCGTGTTACATTTACGTGCGCGGCGAGTTTGTGCGCGAACGCGAAGCTCTGCAACGCGCCGTTGACGAGGCGTATGCTGACGGGCTCTTGGGTAAAGACGCAGCCGGTTCCGGTTGGGCCTATGATATTTACGTGCATCACGGGGCGGGTGCGTATATTTGCGGCGAGGAAACGGCGCTCATTGAAAGCCTTGAAGGTAAAAAGGGCATGCCGCGCCTGAAGCCGCCATTTCCGGCGAATGTCGGGCTGTATGGGTGCCCAACAACGGTCAATAATGTTGAAAGCATCGCCGTGGCGCCAACGATTTGCCGCCGTGGCGCAAGCTGGTTTTCGGGGCTGGGGCGCGAAGGCAATACCGGCACCAAACTCTTTTGCATCTCGGGCCATGTAAACCGACCGAGCAATGTGGAAGAAGAAATGGGAATTCCGCTCAAGGAATTGCTGGAAAAACATGCTGGCGGCGTGCGCGGCGGCTGGGATAATCTGCTGGCCGTCATTCCGGGCGGTTCGTCTGTGCCATTGCTGCCGAAGGAAATTTGCGACACGGTGCTGATGGATTTTGACAGCCTGAAAGATGCGCAATCGGGGCTGGGCACGGCGGGGGTCATTGTCATGGACAAATCGACCGATATCGTGAAGGCCATTGCCCGCATTTCGCATTTTTACAAACACGAAAGCTGCGGACAGTGCACGCCGTGTCGTGAGGGCACGGGCTGGATGTGGCGGGTTATGGAGCGCTTGGCGGCGGGCCGCGCGCAGCCGCGCGAAATTGACATGCTGTTGCAGGTGACCAAACAAATTGAGGGGCACACGATTTGTGCGCTGGGCGATGCGGCGGCGTGGCCCGTGCAAGGGCTGATCCGGCATTTCCGCCCCGAAATTGAAGCACGTTTGGCGCAAAGCCAGACCGCGGAGGCCGCCGAATGAGCGAGCGCGTGAACGTAACGGTGGACGGCATTGCCGTCGAGGTCGAGCCGGGCACGACGATTTTGCAAGCGTGCGAGGCCGCCGGCGTTGAAATTCCGCGCTTTTGTTACCACGAGCGCCTGTCGGTGGCAGGTAATTGCCGCATGTGCCTCGTCGAAGTTGAAAAAGCCCCCAAGCCCGTTGCCAGCTGTGCCATGCCGGTGGCGCCCGATATGGTGGTCAATACCCAGAGCGAAAGCGTGAAATCGGCGCGCGAAGGCGTGATGGAGTTTTTGCTGATCAACCACCCGCTCGACTGCCCGATTTGCGATCAGGGCGGTGAATGTGATTTGCAGGATCAAGCACTGGGCTATGGCGTCGACTCGAGCCGCTTTGAAGACAATAAACGCGCGGTCGAAGAAAAGGAAATGGGCCCGCTGGTCAAAACCGTCATGACGCGGTGTATCCATTGCACGCGGTGTGTGCGCTTTGCCACGGAGGTTGCCGGCGTGCCCGAAATTGGCGCGATCGGGCGCGGCGAAGATATGGAGATCACCACCTATCTGGAAGCCTCGCTGGAAAGCGAAATGTCGGGCAATGTGATTGATCTGTGCCCCGTGGGTGCGCTGACCTCCAAGCCTTATGCCTTCACCGCGCGGCCCTGGGAGTTACGCAAAACCGAAACCATTGACGCGATGGATGCGGTGGGCAGCAATATTCGCGTAGATGTGCGCGGACGCGAAGTGATGCGAATTTTGCCGCGCGACCACGACGCAGTGAACGAAGAATGGCTGTCCGACAAATCACGCTTTGTTTGGGATGGGTTGAACACCCAGCGCCTTGATAAGCCGTATTTGCGCGTCGAAGGTAAATTGCAGGCGACCGACTGGCAACGTGCGTTCGATGCGATTGCAACGCGCTTGGAAGCGGGTGCGGGTCAGGTGGCGGCGCTGGCGGGTGATCTGGTGTGCACCGAAGGGCAGTTTGCCCTGAAATCGCTGATGGAAAAATTGGGCAGCCCGCATCTTGATTGTCGTCAGGATGGTGCCAAGCTGTCGGGGCCACGGGCAAATTATCTGTTCAATACGGGGATTGCCGGTATTGAAGATGCCGACGCTTTGTTGCTTATTGGCACGAACCCGCGTCTTGAGGCGGCGGTGCTGAACGCGCGTATTCGCAAAGCTTGGTTGGCCGGTCATTTCCCGATTGCCGCAATCGGTCAGCCCAGCGATTTAACCTATGACGCCGAGTTCATCGGTGCCGGGCCGCAAACACTCAAAGAGCTTGTCGACGGCAAGCACGGGTTTGCCGAGGTGCTGGCGAAAGCCGAACGCCCCATGCTGATTTTGGGGCAGGGCGCACTGGCGCGCGAAGATGGCGCGGGCATATTCGCGCAAGCCCTCGCGCTGGCTGAAAAAACCGGCATGATTTCTGATGGCTGGAACGGGTTTAATGTGCTGCATACAGCCGCCGGACGTGTCGGTGGCATGGATGTCGGGTTTTTGCCCGGCGAAGATGGGCGCGACCGCGACGGCATAATTGAAGGCTGCAAGTCCGGCGACATCTCGACGGTTATTCTTTATGGTGCCGACGAAATAGATCGCGCCGAACTGGGCGATGCCTTTGTGATTTATGTCGGTAGCCATGGCGACCGCGGCGCGCATGGGGCCGATGTGATTTTGCCGGCGGCGGCCTATACCGAAAAACAGGCCATTTATGTAAACACTGAAGGGCGCGCGCAAATGACGGAACGCGCGGCGTTTCCGCCGGGCGATGCGCGCGAAGATTGGAAAATCTTTCGCGCTTTGTCAGACCGCTTGGGCGTAACACTGGAATTCGACACGGTAGACACGCTGCGGACGGCAATGTTCGAGCACGCACCGCAGCTGGCGCGCCTCGACGAACTGGTGCCTGCCGGCAGCCCCGAAACACCGGTCGCGGCTTTGCCCGATTTGGATGAGGCGGGTTTTGCGCCCGTCATTACCGATTATTATTTCACCAATCCCGTGGCGCGTGCCTCGGCAACCATGGCCGCCTGTGCTGAAGCCAGACGCACGCGCGCAAAAGCCGTCGGCGGGACGGGTACCGATGGATAATCTGCTGCTCGAAACTTATATTTGGCCGGCGTTTCTTGTTGCCGGTCACAGTCTGCTTATTTTGGTGGCGCTTCTTTTGTGGTTGGGTTTTTTCATGTATGCCGAGCGCAAAATTTGGGGGGCGGTGCATTTGCGCCGCGGGCCTAATGTGGTTGGCCCGTTTGGTCTGTTGCAGAGCTTCTCGGATATTCTGAAATATCTTTTCAAGGAAGTTATTTTTCCGACCTCCTCCAATAAGGCGGTGTTTTTGCTGGCACCCATTGTGACGCTGTTTCTGGCGCTGAGCGCTTGGGCCGTTATTCCGGTTGCTGAAGGCTGGGCGGTATCCGACATTAATGTCGGCATTTTGTATATTTTCGCCATTTCCTCGCTGGGTGTTTACGGCGTGATTATGGGCGGCTGGGCGTCCAACTCGAAATATCCGTTTTTGGGTGCGCTACGTTCGGCGGCGCAAATGGTGTCTTACGAGGTGTCGATCGGGCTGGTGATTATCACTGTGTTGCTCTGTGTCGGCTCGTTGAATTTGACGGATATTGTTATGGCGCAGCAAACCGTGTGGTTTGCCATTCCGCTATTTCCGATGTTTGTGATTTTCTTCATTTCCGCGCTGGCCGAAACCAACCGTCCGCCGTTTGACCTGCCTGAGGCTGAAAGCGAATTGGTGGCCGGCTTCATGACCGAATATTCCTCCACCCCTTATGTGGTTTTCATGATCGGTGAGCTTGCCAATATTGTGCTGATGTGCGCCATGACCACGATATTGTTTCTGGGCGGCTGGTTGCCGCCGGTCGATGTCGCGCCGTTCAACTGGGTGCCGGGCGTGGTTTGGTTCCTGCTCAAAATGACGTTTATGTGTTTCATGTTTTCCATGGTGAAGGCCATTGTGCCGCGCTATCGCTATGACCAGCTGATGCGCCTCGGGTGGAAAGTTTTCTTGCCGATTTCGTTGTTCTGGGTGGTGCTGACAGCCGGCGTCATTCAGTATTTTGGACTGGCGGCATAAGGAGATAAGACGATGGCTTGGTTGGATCGAACAGCGCGCGAACTCTTTCTCGTTGAATTTGTCTCCGCTTTTGGGCTGGCGATGCGGTATTTCTTCAAGCAGAAGCTGACGGTGAATTACCCTTTTGAAAAAGGCCCGCTTTCTCCTCGTTTTCGCGGTGAACACGCTTTGCGCCGCTATCCGAATGGTCAGGAACGCTGCATTGCGTGTAAATTATGCGAGGCGGTATGTCCGGCTCAGGCCATTACCATTGAGGCCGGCCCGCGTAATAATGACGGCACGCGACGCACAGTGCGCTACGACATTGACATGGTGAAGTGCATTTATTGTGGCTTTTGTCAGGAAGCGTGCCCGGTCGATGCGATTGTGGAAGGCCCGAATTTCGAATTTGCCACCGAGACCCGCGAGGAGCTGATCTATGACAAGCAGAAACTTCTGGAGAATGGCGACCGGTGGGAGATCGAAATTGCCAAAAACATTGAACTCGACGCCCCCTACAGATAAACAGAACATCCGATGACCCTCACAGCTCTTGCCTTTTATCTGTTCGCAACAGTTTCCGTTGCCAGTGCCTTTATGGTGATCTCGGCACGCAATCCGGTATATTCGGTGTTGTTTCTGATTTTGACCTTTTTCAATTCCGCCGGCTTGTTTGTGCTGATGGGCGCAGAATTTCTCGCCATGATTTTGGTAGTGGTTTATGTCGGTGCTGTGGCGGTGCTGTTTTTGTTTGTCGTCATGATGCTGGATATTGATTTTGCCGAGTTGAATGAAGGGTTTCTCCAATACATGCCCATTGGCGCGACCATCGGGCTTATATTGCTGCTCGAACTGCTGCTGATTTTCGGTGCCTCGACCCAGCTTGTCAGCCAGAGCGCACTACCCCAGGCAACGCCGGAAGGCATGACCAACGCCGAAGCCATCGGTCGGGTTTTGTACACCGATTACATCTATTATTTCCAAGCCGCCGGGGCTGTGCTGCTGGTTGCCATGATCGGCGCCATTGTGCTGACGCTCGTCAAATCCGAAAACCCCCGCCGACAAAGCATTGCCGCCCAAAACGCGCGGCGGCGCGAAGACGGGGTGGAGCTTGTTGATATCGAGCCGGGTCAAGGGCTTTAGGGGGGTGTTATGGAAATCGGTCTGAACCATTACCTGACGCTGGCCGCCATTTTGTTCACGATTGGCGTGTTCGGCATTTTCCTGAACCGCAAAAATGTCATCGTGATTTTGATGTCCATCGAATTAATGCTGCTGGCCGTGAACATTAATCTGGTTGCGTTTTCGGCTTTTCTGGGAGATCTCGTCGGGCAGGTGTTTGCGCTGCTGGTTTTGACGGTCGCAGCGGGGGAGGCCGCGATTGGCTTGGCAATCCTCGTCGTCTATTTCCGCAACAGGGGCGGCATTGCGGTTGAAGATGTCAGCCAGATGAAAGGCTAACAATGTATCAGGCGATAGTATTTTTTCCGTTATTGGGCGCCCTGATCGCCGGGCTTTTCGGGCGCGTGATTGGCGATCGTCCGTCTGAAATTATTACCTCGGGTCTGCTTATTCTTTCGGCGCTGATGTCGTGCGTGGCATTTGTGGATGTTGGACTGAACGGCGAGACCGAGAAGGTCAAAGTGCTGCAATGGATGCATTCCGGCGCGTTGCAAATTGACTGGGTGCTCCGCATTGATACGCTGACCGCGGTGATGCTGGTGGTGGTGACATGCGTGTCGTCCATGGTGCATGTCTACTCAATCGGCTATATGAGCCATGATGGTGCGCGCGCCAGATTTTTTGCTTATCTGTCGCTGTTCACTTTCATGATGCTGGTGCTGGTGACGGCTGACAATTTCGTGCAGTTGTTTTTTGGCTGGGAAGGCGTTGGGCTGGCGTCTTATCTGCTGATCGGCTTCTGGTTCAAAAAACCTTCGGCGAATGCTGCCGCGATTAAAGCTTTTGTGGTCAATCGCGTGGGCGATTTCGGCCTTATTCTGGGTATGGCGGCGATTTATTTCACGGTTGGATCGCTGGAGTTTGATACTGTGTTTGCTGCCGCTGGTGCGCTGGCCGACGGTCAGCTTGAGTTCTTAGGGCTTACGCTGCCTGCGCTGACAACCATTTGCCTTTTGCTGTTCATGGGCGCAATGGGCAAATCGGCACAATTTCTTTTGCACACATGGCTGCCGGATGCGATGGAAGGCCCAACGCCCGTTTCGGCCTTGATCCATGCCGCTACCATGGTAACGGCGGGTATTTTCCTTGTGGCGCGGTGTTCGCCGCTATTTGAACTGTCAGATTTGGCGCTGGCTGTCGTGACAGTGACCGGTGCGGTGACGGCATTTTTCGCAGCAACCGTCGGTCTGGTGCAAAACGATATCAAGCGCGTTATCGCGTATTCGACATGTTCGCAGCTTGGCTACATGTTCGTCGCGCTTGGCGTGGGCGCTTATCAGGTTGCGATGTTCCATCTGTTCACGCATGCGTTTTTCAAGGCGCTTTTGTTTCTGGGCGCCGGCTCGGTCATTCACGCCATGCAAGACGAACAGGACATGCGTAAAATGGGTGGCTTGCGGACATTGGTGCCCGCAAGTTGGTTTGTCATGATTGTTGGCACACTGGCGCTCACCGGATTTCCGTTCACCGCTGGCTTTTATTCCAAAGACGCGATAGTCGAGGCCGCTTATGCTGCCGAAATTGGGCCGCACATGTTTGCGTTCACCTTATTGGTGGTCGCGGCGCTGTTTACCTCGTTCTATAGCTGGCGGCTGATTTTCCTCACATTTTACGGGCTGCCGCGCTGTTCCAACGAAACACTCTCCCACGTACATGAAAGCCCACCTGTGATGCTCGTGCCGTTGATTATTTTATCAATCGGTGCGTTATTTGCCGGCTTTACCTTTTATGATTTCTTCATTGGCGACGGGCAGGCGGCGTTTTGGGGCAGCAGTATTTTCACCAGCGCCGAAAACCATGTGCTGCACGATTTGCACAAGGTACCTGGCTGGGTGAAATTATCGCCCGTGGTCATGATGGTCGCCGGGTTCACGCTGGCGTGGGTTATGTATATTCGCCGTCCGACGCTGCCGACCCAACTGGCGCGCGAGCATGACCTGATTTACAATTTCCTGTTGAACAAATGGTATATTGACGAAATTTACAATTTCATTTTTGTGCGTCCGGTAAAATGGTTGGCGCGCCTGTTCTGGAAAGGCGGCGACGGCGCAATTATTGACGGTCTCGGCCCCGACGGTATTGCGGCAAGCGTGTTATATGTCACGCGGCGTGCGGTCAGTCTTCAAACCGGCTTTGTTTATCACTATGCCTTTGCAATGCTCGTTGGTATTGCGGGACTGGTAAGCTGGTTCATGCTCACAGGAGGGCAGTGATGACTGACTGGCCGATACTTTCAACCATCACCTTTCTGCCCTTATTAGGTGCGTTTTTCATTCTGCTGATCCGTGGGGATGAGGCCACTGTTGCGGGCAATGCCAAGGCCGTGGCGCTTTGGACATCTGTTGTGACCTTGTTCCTGACAGGCTTTATGGTTAGCCAGTTTGACGCCAGTTCGGCGGCCTTTCAGTTTGTCGAGCGTATCGACTGGCTGGGGGACGGGGTCGATTACGCCATGGGCGTGGATGGCATATCCGTCTTGTTTGTGCTGTTGACGGCGGCGCTGATGCCAATTTGTATTTTGGCAAGCTGGCAGTCCATCACCCATCGCGTGCGCGAATATATGCTGGCGTTTTTGGTGCTGGAAACACTGATGATCGGCGTGTTCTGCGCCATGGATCTTATTCTCTTCTATCTGTTCTTCGAGGGCGGCCTTATTCCGATGTTCCTGATTATCGGAATATGGGGCGGCGGACGGCGCGTCTATGCCAGCTTCAAGTTTTTCCTGTACACGCTGCTGGGCTCGGTTTTGATGCTGCTGGCGGTACTTGTCATGTATTGGCAAACCGGCACGACCTTTATTCCCGACCTGATGGAAACGGCTTTTGCCCCCGAATGGCAAACCTGGTTGTGGCTGGCGTTTTTCGCGTCTTTTGCGGTTAAAATGCCGATGTGGCCTGTGCACACTTGGCTGCCCGATGCCCATGTCGAAGCCCCAACCGCCGGTTCGGTTATTCTGGCCGGTGTGCTGCTCAAAATGGGCGGCTACGGTTTTCTGCGCTTTTCTTTGCCGATGTTTCCCATTGCGTCAGATTTGTTCGCCCCCATGGTGTTTGCCCTCAGCGCCATCGCCATTGTCTATACATCGCTCGTTGCTTTTGCACAGGAAGACATGAAAAAGCTGATTGCTTACTCATCCGTCGCGCATATGGGCTTTGTTACCATGGGGCTGTTTTCGGCCACGGTTCAGGGCGTGCAGGGCGCGATTTTTCAAATGCTGTCGCATGGCTGGATCTCGAGCGCGCTGTTTTTATGCGTCGGGGTGATTTATGACCGCATGCACACACGCGAGATTGCCGCCTATGGCGGGTTGGCAAACCGCATGCCGGTCTATGCCGCGATTTTCATGCTGTTCACCATGGCCAATGTCGGGCTGCCGGGCACGTCCGGCTTCGTCGGAGAATTTCTGACCATTATCGGCACGTTCCAAGTGAGCACTTGGACGGCAATGTTTGCCGCCAGCGGTGTCATATTTTCAGCGTGTTATGCGTTGACGCTGTATCGCCGGGTCAGTTTTGGGCGCATTGAGCACGAAGGCTTGCAACAAATCGCCGATGCTGATCGGCGTGAAACTTTCCTGTTTGTTCCGCTGGTAATTGCGACGCTGATTTTCGGCGTCTGGCCGATGCCGGTGCTTGACATTACCGCTGTGTCGGTCGACCAGCTTGTGTTGAACTATCAAGAAGCCCTGTCAACCCACGCCGCCAATGCTGTGTCATTGGGTGGTGCCGAGAGCCTACGCTAGGAGTTTTGAATGTTGGCAAATGTCACACTCTTACTGCCCGAACTGGTGCTGTTCATCGGTGCCATGGGGCTGCTTATGGTGGGTGCCTTTGCCACCACGGATGCAACCCGCGTCATTGAATATGGCGCGATATCGCTATTGCTGATCGCCGCGATTGCGTCGTGGCTGCAAGGCGATACGGTTGCCCAGCTTGCCTTTGGGGGCAGTTTCATCGTCGATGCGTTTTCGGCATTCATGAAAACCCTGACTTATCTGACAACGGCGGTTGTTATCATCATGGCGCGCGGGTTCATGCAAAACGAAAATCTCGCGCGTTTTGAGGTGCCGGTTCTCATGCTGCTGGCCGCTGTCGGCATGGGCATGATGATTTCCGCCAATGACCTGATTGCGCTGTATATGGGCATCGAACTGCAGAGCCTTGCGCTCTACGTGTTGGCGGCGATTAAGCGCGACAGTTTGCGCGCCACGGAAGCGGGGCTGAAATATTTTGTTCTGGGCGCGTTGTCTTCGGGCATGTTGTTATACGGCGCGTCGCTGATTTACGGTTTTTCGGGAACCACGAATTTCGCCGGTATCGCGCAAGCTTTCACGGTCGAAAACGGCATTTTACCCCTGGCGCAAGTTGTCGGCATGGTATTTTTGCTGGCCGGGCTGGCGTTCAAAATTTCGGCTGTGCCCTTCCACATGTGGACGCCGGATGTGTATGAGGGTGCGCCAACCCCGATGACCGCATTTTTCGCCGCTGCGCCAAAACTGGCGGGCATGGCGGTTTTTCTGCGGGTGGTTATTTCGGCCTTTCCGGACGCCTTGGCTGCGTGGCAGCAAATTATTATTTTCATTTCTATCGCCAGCATGGTGCTGGGGGCCTTTGCCGCGATTGGGCAAACCAATATAAAGCGCCTGATGGCCTATTCGTCCATCGGGCATATGGGGTTTGCGCTGGTGGGCTTTGCCGCCGGCACTGAAGACGGGGTGGCCGCTGTCATTTTGTATATGACGCTTTATGGCGTCATGACGCTGGGCACATTTGCGTGCATTTTGTCGATGCGCCGCGATAGCGGCATGGTCGAACAGGTTAAGAGCCTGTCGGGGCTTAGCCAAGTGCGTCCGTTCATGGCGCTGTGTCTTGCCATACTCATGTTTTCGCTCGCCGGAATTCCCCCGCTTGCCGGGTTTTTCGGCAAGCTTTTCGTGTTTCATGCCGCTATTGATGCGGGGCTTTACGGCTTGTGCATTTTGGGCGTTTTGTCGAGCGTTGTCGGGGCGTATTATTATTTGCGGATTGTCAAAATCATGTATCTCGATCCGCCGGCGGATGAAGCCAACGACCCGATGCCGCGCGAATTGTCGATCGTTGCGGGCGCTTTGGCCGGCGTGTGCCTGTTGTTTTTCGTCTATCCATCGCCGCTGATTGATCTGGCTGCCAGCGCAGGCCAAGCGCTGATCGATATGCCCGCACCCGACGCATTGCTGACGGGGCTTTTTGAAGCTACTGACGCCAGGTGATCGCGCTTCCCGACACCTATAAGCTGCTTCATCTTGAAACTGTAGACAGCACAAACGAAGAAGCCAAACGCCTGGGTGCCCAAGGGGTGATGCAGCCGCACTGGATCCTTGCTGACGTCCAGAGCGCGGGTCGCGGGCGCCGGGGGCGGGTGTGGCAATCGCCCAAGGGCAATCTGATGACGACGGTGTATCTGCCCGGGCGCATCGAGATCGTAAAGGCCGGACAGTTGAGTTTTGTGGCCGGGCTCGCGCTTGCCGATATGGTTTCGACCCTGATCGGGTCGGCGGGGGCGGTATCGATAAAATGGCCGAATGACGTGTTGGTGGGGGGTGCGAAAATATCCGGTATTCTGCTCGAATCCGCTGCTGCCGCAGGCGCCCATCTGGATTGGGTGTGCATCGGCATGGGAGTGAACCTCGCGCATTTTCCCGACGACACACCCTATCTGGCGACCAGCATTGACGCCTACACCAAACACCGACCCGATAATCTGGCGGCGCTGGCGGTGCTGGCTGCGGCGTTCGAGCAATATTATCAGCAGTGGCAGAAGTTCGGGTTTTCGGTCATTCTTACTAAATGGCGCCAACAGGCACATAATCTGGGCCGAGAAATTATTGTGCGGCTGGAGAACACCGAATTAACCGGCGTTTTTGAAGATATTGACGAAACCGGCGCGCTGATACTTTGCGCCAATGACGGGCAGCACCATATTATAAGTGCTGGCGATGTTTTTTTCCGATAATCGGTAGGTAATGACACAGAACGATAAAAATCTGGTTTTTGTTCCGCTGGGTGGCACCGGCGAGATCGGTATGAACTGTAATCTTTATGGTTATGGGGCAGATGACAAGCGCGACTGGATTATGGTTGATCTGGGCGTCACCTTTGGGCGGCACACTGAGCCGGGCATCGAACTGATTACCGCGGATACGGGCTTTATCGAAGCCACGCGGGGGCAGCTACACGCCTTATTGTTGACGCATGGTCACGAAGACCATATTGGGGCGGTGGCGCATTTGTGGCCGCGCCTGAAATGTCCGGTTTATGCCACTGCTTTCACAGCCGAACTGGTGCGCGGCAAGCTGGCAGAGGCAGGTCTTCTGGACGCTGTGCCGCTTCATATTGTAGACCCGCGCCAATCGCTCAAACTTGGCCCATTTCAAATCGACTATATTGGGCTAACCCACTCGATTGCCGAACCCAATGCGCTGGCGCTCAGATGCGGCGAGGCGCGCGTATTGCATACGGGCGATTGGAAAATTGATCCCGACCCGGTCATCGGTAATGTCACCGAGCATGAGCGGTTAAAAGCCTTCGGCGATGAAGGGGTC
The DNA here is from genome assembly GCA_913051715.1 of uncultured Rhodobiaceae bacterium. Classification (GTDB taxonomy): domain Bacteria; phylum Pseudomonadota; class Alphaproteobacteria; order RS24; family RS24; genus UBA7378. The sequence continues at coordinate 9,657 of CAJXCG010000017.1, read as the reverse complement.
GACGCGATTGTTTGTGACAGCACCAATGTATTGTCAAAGGGGCGCTCCGGTTCCGAGGCCGATGTCGCCATCGCGCTCGACAAGGTGGTGGCTGAAAGCAGCGGGCGGGTTGTGGTGACAACATTTGCCTCCAACATTGCCCGCCTGTCGAGCATTGCCAAAGCGGCGGCGAATAACGGGCGACACATTTGTTTGGCCGGGCGGGGCATGCACCGGATTTATAATGCTGCGCGCGCGACAGGCTATCTCACCGATTTTCCCGCGCCAATCGACGACACCGACGCGGCCTATCTGCCGCCGGACAAACTTGTCATTTTATGCACCGGCAGTCAGGGCGAATATCGCGCTGCTTTGGGGCGCATGGCGTATGGTCACCATCCCCATCTGGTGCTGGAGGCCGGAGATCGCGTGGTGTTCTCGTCGAAAATGATCCCCGGCAATGAGACTGAAATTCTCGCCTTGCAGAACCAACTTGCCTCAATAAATGTAGAAATTATAACGCCCTACTCAAATGATCTTCATGTATCAGGTCATCCAAATCGTGATGAGCTTGTCGATATGTATGAGTGGGTGCGCCCGCGCGCTTCGGTGCCGGTTCATGGTGAGCATCGCCACTTAATCGCGCATGCGGCGCTGGCGGCCGAACTGGGCGTGCCGGAGCCGATGCGTGTGCACAATGGCGATATGGTGCAACTCCATCCCGGCCCGGCGCTGGTGCTCGACACGGTACCGAACGGGCGGCTTTATCTGGACGGCGATATTTTTACCCAGAGCGATGCCCTTGCGGTGCGCGAACGCCGCAAGCTGTCGCATAATGGGGTGGTTTTTGTAAGTATTCCGCTCGATGGGGCCAACCGCCTATGCGGGCGTGTCGAAGTTCAAATGCGCGGTATTCCAGAACATGATGGCGATGTCGATTTGGTTGAGTGGGCGTTGGATGCCACCGAGCGCGCGCTGCCATCCAGTGGCAAAATAACACCGGCACGCGCCGAAGAGGAAATCGGTCAGTATATTCGCCGCGAATTGGGGCGGCGTTGGGGCAAAAAGCCGATGGTTGTGGTAAGTTTTGTAAAAGTGTGAACAGCTTCGGCGAACAGGGATATGCAGTGATTGAAATCGGGTTTCTTTTTGGGTGCGCCATTTACGGTATTATTTGGTTTTTGACCTTGTTCATGGTGCTGCCTTTCGGCGTGGTCTCGCAACATGAAGACGGGCGCGTGGTGCCGGGCTCGGAAGCCGGTGCGCCGGCGACCCCTATGATTTACCGCAAGCTGGCAATCACGACGCTTTTGTCGGCTTTGCTGTATGGGCTTGTTTATGTGCTTTTGACGTCCGGCGTCATGGCGCGTCTTGATCTGCCGTTTTTGCCCGATTTGGGAATTGAACGCCGTTAAGGTTTGTGTTTTGGCAAGAAAAAAGCGGAACCTAAAAGGCCCCGCTTTGTGTCTACCGTTAAAAACGGAGGGCTCCTCCCAAAACCCGAGAACAGAAGTTCTCCTTCCACTCAAATAGATTAGGAAAAAACCACACGTCTGTCATTAAAATTTTACATTTTCTTGACCCTTTTCCCATCGCATGGGACAAGCGTAATTCCTATGGTTGTGCACGCGGACTGGATAGATGCGCCTTACCGATTATTTTCTACCGACACTTAAGGAAGATCCCGCCGAAGCCCAGATTGTTTCGCACCGATTAATGCTGCGCGCGGGCATGGTGCGCCAGAGCGCGGCGGGTATTTACAGCTGGCTGCCTTTGGGGTTGCGGGTTTTACGCAAAATCGAGGCGATTGTGCGCGAAGAACAAAATCTGGCGGGCGCCATTGAAGTGCTCATGCCGACCTTGCAGCCCGCCGATATTTGGCGTGAATCCGGCCGCTATGAAGATTACGGCAAGGAAATGCTCCGCATCACCGACCGCGCCGAGCGCGATCTGCTTTACGGGCCGACCAATGAGGAATTAATCACGCAGATATTCCGCGACAGTGTTCGCAGCTACAAGGAATTGCCGCGTAATCTCTATCACATACAGTGGAAGTTCCGTGATGAGATTCGCCCGCGCTTTGGCGTGATGCGGGGGCGTGAATTTTTGATGAAAGATGCCTATAGCTTCGATATTGACGAAGCCGCGGCGCGGGTCGCGTATCAGAAAATGTTCATCGCCTATTTGCGTACCTTCGCGCGCCTTGGGCTGCGCGCCATCCCCGTGGCGGCCGATACCGGCCCCATTGGGGGCGATTTGAGCCATGAGTTTATCATTCTCGCCGATACGGGCGAGTCGGAAGTGTTTTGCCATGCCGACCTTTTGCAACGCCCGGCACCGGCGGCGGACTATAGCGGCGATCTGGCGGCTGCGATTGCGCCATTTACGGAGCTATATGCGCGCAGCGACGAAAAGCACGAGCCGGAAGTTTTCGAGGCCGACGTGCCCGCCGAGAAACGTGTGACGGCGCGCGGCATCGAGGTCGGGCATATTTTCTATTTCGGGCAAAAATATTCAGAGCCCATGCAGTGCCGTGTCGCCGGGCCTGACGGAAAAGAGATTGCCGTGCATGGCGGCTCCTACGGTATTGGGGTCTCGCGGTTGGTGGGCGGCATTATCGAGGCCTGCCATGATGACGCCGGTATTGTGTGGCCGTGGGCGGTGGCACCGTTCCAGATCGGCGTCATTAACCTAAAGCCGGGCGACGCCGAAACGGATGATTTATCCGAGCGCCTTTACGCGGCCCTGACACAAAAAGGCCTTGATGTGCTGTATGATCAACGCGATGAGCGCGCCGGCGGCAAGTTTTCAGATATGGATCTGATCGGGCTGCCGTGGCAGGCAATCATCGGGCCGCGCGGGGCGGCTGCGGGTGAGATAGAAATCAAAAACCGGAAAAATGGCGAAAAACAAACCCTCGATTTTGATGCCGCCTGTGCCATGCTCGCCGGGCCGCCGACCGATTAGGCGGCACAGATGACGCGCGCTTTTAACAGGCTGGAATGGCAATTGGCCGGACGTTATTTGCGGGCGCGGCGGCGCGAGAGTTTTATTTCGATCATCGCCATTATTTCCTTTCTGGGCATCATGCTCGGCGTGGCGACGCTGATTGTTGTCATGGCTGTGATGAACGGTTTTCGGGCGGATTTGCTGGATCGTATTTTGGGCGTAAGCGGACACGTGGTTGTGCGGCCCTGGAACGGGCAGTTTGAAGACCGCGCCGCGACGGTGGCGCGCTTGCAAAATCTACCGCCCGTTGTGCTGGCAACCCCGCTGGTGGACGGCCAAGCCATGTTGTCTTCCGGCCAAGCCGTGCGCGGCGTTGTTTTGCGCGGCATGCCCGTCAATGCACTGACGCGCTTGCCGGCGTTGGCGGGCAATGTGCGCGCGGGCACACTCGATACTTTGACGCAAGCCGGGCAGGTGGCGATTGGGCAGCGATTGGCGGAGCGCTACGGCATTGGTGTCGGCGACCCTGTCACTCTCATTGCGCCGCGCGGCACGGTCACGCCCTTCGGCACCACCCCAACAATCAAGCAGTTTCGCGTCGCGGCCATTTTCAGTATTGGTCTGTCTGAATATGACATGAATATTATGTTTGCAGGCCTCGAGACCGCGCAGAAATTTTTCAGCGAGAGCCCGCAATCGGGCGCGATTGAACTGACGCTCGACGACCCCGACAAGGTGGCCGTTCATCGCGAGGCATTGCAGCAAGCCGCCGGTGCCGGCGTTTCGCTGGTTGATTGGAAACAAGCCAACCGCACGCTGGCCGGGGCGCTGGAAGTTGAACGAAATGTCATGTTCCTCATCCTGACATTGATTTTGCTGGTGGCGGCGCTCAACATTGTATCGGGGCTGGTGATGCTGGTGCGCGACAAGGGCCGTGATATTGCCGTGTTGCGGTCAATGGGGGCCAGTCGCGGCATGATATTGCGGGTGTTTTTTATCACCGGCGCCAGCATTGGCGTGCTCGGCTCGCTGGCCGGTTTCGGTCTCGGTGTTGTTTTCTGCGCCTATATTGAGGAGATCCGCCAGCTTTTGGTGATGATTACCGGTGCCCAGCTATTTCCCGCAGAAGTGTATTTTTTGGAACGCATGCCCGCGCGCTTGATGATGTCGGATGTTGTGCAGGTGCTTTCCATGGCCTTGACCCTGTCGTTTCTCTCGACGCTTTATCCGGCATGGCGCGCCGCCTCGCTCGACCCGGTGGAGGCCTTACGCTATGAGTGAACGGTTTTCGCTGCGCGGTATTTACCACAGTTTTGACCAGGCCGGTCGGCGGCTGGAGGTGCTCAAAGGCGTTGATCTCAGCGTTAAAGCCGGTGAAACCGTCGCGCTTCTGGGCCCGTCCGGTTCGGGTAAATCATGCTTGCTGCATATTGCCGGACTTTTGGAAAAGCCGAGCGCCGGAGAGATCTTGGTCAATGGTCGTGTCTTGCCAACCAATGATGACGGTGCGCGCACGCGCGGGCGCTTGCAGCATATCGGATTTGTCTATCAGTTTCATAATTTGCTGCCGGAATTCAGCGCGCTCGAAAATGTTATGTTGCCGCTGCGTCTGCGTGGGCAGGGCAGTGGGGCGGCGCGCCAAGCCGCCGGCGATATTCTCAAAACCCTCGGGTTGACCGACAGGCTGGGGCATTTGCCCGCACAGCTTTCAGGCGGCGAGCAGCAGCGCGTGGCAATTGCGCGTGCGCTGGTCACGCGCCCGGATGTTGTTCTGGCCGACGAGCCAACCGGCAGTCTGGACGGAGCCAATGGCGCTGTTATTGCCGAACTTCTCATTGATATGGCGCGCGACGCGCAGGCTGCTGTTTTGCTCGCGACCCATGACCAGACGCTGGCTGCGCGCGCTGACCGTGTTGTGCAGTTGCACGACGGTAAACTGCACTAAAATTCTGATTCAAAACGCCTGAAGCACTATTGAAATTAGCTGTTGACAAAAGAACAAAAGGTGAACATATTGATTTCCTAATTTGGAGGAAAAACAATGAGCGATCTTGTAGAAGACATTTTGGCACTGACGGCTTTGTTTGCCATGGGCTATGCGATTTTGCTGTGGGGCACTATTGGCGCTGCGCTTGCCGCCTAAAACCCCTGTAATTCGCTGCTTAGAGTACTTATCCCCTAAATAGCGCGCCAGCGTTATGACAGGATTTTGAGATACCCTAATATAACGAATATAGGTGAGTCGTTGCGTTAGGGAAAACATGTCGGAACCGGAAAAAAAACCGTCAGGTCGTCAACTCGTGGTGCCGAAATTCATTCATTTGCGCGTGCACAGCGCATATTCGCTTTTGGAAGGCGCGCTGCCGATTAATTTACTGTCGCGCGCGGCCCAGTCTATGCGTATGCCCGCGCTCGCGGTCACCGACCGCAATAATTTATTCGGCGCGCTCGAATTTACCGAAACCTTGGCGGCGCTGGGCATTCAGCCGATTATCGGAACCACGCTGTCAGTGTATCTCGGTACGAATGACGACCCGCCTTCCAGCCTCGCGCTTCTGGTCAAAAACGAAATTGGCTATCAAAACCTGATGACGCTGGTCAGCGCCGCTCATTTGGAGGAGCGCGCACATGGCGCGGTGGGGGTTGATGGCGATTTGCTTGAAAAACACAGTGACGGGCTGATTTGCCTGACGGGAGGCCCGGAGGGGCCACTCAACCAGCATTTGAGCGCCGGGCGTACCGACCCCGCCGAAAATATCCTGGCCGACTTGCAGCGCATATTTTCAGACAGTCTCTACATTGAGTTGCAGCGTTATGCCGACGGTGCCCCGGCCGAGATTGAAGACGCGCTGATACAGTTGGCCTATGCCCGTGAGGTGCCAATCGTGGCGACCAATCAGGCCTATTTTGCTTCCGAGGACGACTATCGCGCGCATGATGCGCTCGTGTGCATTGCCGAAGGGCGCTATCTCAACGAAGAAGACCGACGGCGGCTCACGCCCGACCATCGTTTGAAAACCGCCGAAGAAATGGTGGCGCTGTTTGCCGATTTGCCCGAAGCGCTGGAAAACACGGTCGAGATTGCCCAGCGTTGCGCCTTTAGGCCTAGCGAACACAAGCCCATTTTGCCGGCTTTTAGTGAAGGCGATGAGTTGGCGGAATTGCGCCGTCAGGCCGAAGACGGGTTGCGCGCGCGCCTTGCACAAGTGCCGGCTGCGGCGGCGGAAGCTGCGTATTTTGAGCGGCTTGATTTTGAGCTGGACGTTATCGGCAAAATGGGGTTTCCGGGCTATTTCCTCATCGTCGCCGACTTCATCAAATGGGCCAAGGCGCAAGATATTGCTGTCGGCCCGGGGCGCGGCTCGGGCGCAGGGTCGGTGGTGGCGTGGGCGCTGACGATTACGGATCTCGACCCATTGCGCTTCAATCTTCTGTTCGAGCGGTTTTTGAACCCCGAGCGCGTTTCGATGCCGGATTTCGATATTGATTTTTGCCAATCGCGCCGCGACGAGGTGATTTCCTATGTGCAGTCGAAATATGGCCGCGATCAGGTGGCGCAGATTATCACCTTCGGTAAATTGCAGGCGCGCCTTGTGCTGCGCGATGTTGGGCGCGTGCTGCAAATGCCGCAGGGGCGGGTCGCCCGGCTTGCCAAGCTGGTGCCGAATAATCCGGCCAATCCGGTAACGCTGGCCGAAGCAATCGAGGAAGAAGAACGCTTGCGCGAGGCACGCGACAGCGACCCGCAAGTGGCCGAGCTTATCTCGATCTCGCTGAAGCTGGAGGGGCTATACCGCCATGCCTCTACGCATGCGGCGGGTGTGGTGATTGGCGACCGACCGCTCAACCAGCTTGTGGCGCTCTATCGTGACCCCAAATCCGACATGCCGGTCACCCAGTTCAATATGAAATGGGTTGAACGGGCGGGGTTGGTCAAATTTGATTTTCTGGGCCTGAAAACGCTGACCGTACTTGAAAAAGCGGTTGAGTTGCTCAAGGGCAAGGGGGTCGATATCGACGTCAATAATTTGCCGCTGGATGACGCGGCGACGTTCGAGCTTTTGGGGCGCGGTGACACGGTGGGCGTGTTCCAGCTGGAAAGTGCCGGTATGCGCGATGTTTTGCGTAAAATGAAACCGGATGCGTTTGAAGACATTATCGCGCTGGTGGCGCTTTATCGGCCGGGGCCGATGGAAAATATCCCGAAATTTATCTCGTGCAAAAAAGGCGAAGAAGAACCCGACTATATGCACCCATCACTGGAGCCGCTATTGGCGGAAACCTATGGCGTGATGATTTACCAAGAACAGGTCATGCAGATCGCACAGACGCTTTCGGGTTATTCGCTGGGCGAGGCCGACCTGCTGCGCCGTGCCATGGGCAAGAAAATCAAGGCCGAAATGGCAGCGCAAAAAGCGCGTTTCATCGACGGTGCCATCGCCAATAATGTGGAAAAGAAAAAAGCTGGCGAGATTTTTGACCAGGTCGACAAATTTGCCGGTTACGGCTTTAACAAAAGCCACGCTGCGGCCTATGCGCTGATTGCCTATCAGACGGCCTATCTCAAGGCCAATTATCCGGTGGCGTTTTTTGCCGCCTCCATGACGCTTGATTTTGAGCGCGTCGAGAAGTTGGCGGCTTTCAAACAAGACGCCGCCGACCGCGACATTTCGGTTTTGAGCCCGGATATCAACCAGTCCGATGTGCAGTTTGCGATTGGCGAAAGCTCGATATTTTATGCGCTGTCAGCCATTCGCAATGTCGGCACACAAGCCATGCATGAAATTGTGGCGGCGCGGCGCACGGGCGGCGCGTTTAGGGACGTGTTTGACTTTGCGCGGCGCACCGGCGGGCTGGGGCTGAACCGTAAATTGCTGGAAAATCTGATTGCCGCCGGCGCGCTGGATTGTCTTGAGCCTGACCGCGCGCGCTTGAGTGCGGGGGTCGACATGCTGCTGGGCGAAGCGAATATTGCCCAAAACGACCGCAAAACCCAGCAGGAAAACCTGTTTGGCGAAGCCGAGATGGCCGAAAGCGCGGTGTTGCCGAGTGCTGACCCGTGGTCGGCAATGGACAGGCTGGCGCATGAGTTTGACGCCATCGGCTTTTACCTTTCCGGACATCCGCTCGACGATTACCAAAATGCCATGAAGCGGGCCCGCATTGTGGCCTTTGCCGATCTCGAAAAACGCGTTGAAAGTGACCTCATGGTGGCCGGCGTCATCACGCGCATTGATGAGCGCCGATCGCAGCGCGGCACGCCTTTTGCCTTTGTTTCGCTGTCGGATGTGACCGGACAGGCCGAAGTGACGGCGTTTTCAGAAGCACTGGCCGAGGCGCGTGAACATCTGCAAGTCGGCGCGCTGATGGTTGCGACTGTTAAGGTCGAACGCGAAGACGGGCAGACACGCATGATTGCAAATAGTCTGCGCCCGCTCGATCAGGTGATCGGCAATGCGGCGGAGGGTCTGCGCATATTTGTTGAAAAACCGGAGGCTTGCGCGGGACTTAAAAAGCGCCTGTCGGACGCACGCCAAGCCGCGCATAAAACCGGCGGAACCGTGTCGCTGGTGATGATGTCGCAAGCCCGCGAGGTCGAATTGCGGCTGAATGATAATTTTGTTATCACGCCGCGCGTCACGGGCGCCATCAAAGCGCTGCCCGGCGTTTTACACGTGGAAGAATTATAGCTGCCCCAAACCACGGTCAAGAGGTTACAGCTTGGTTCGCAGCCTGCGTCACACGCGTGCAATTTTTGCCAAGTAACCCTTGCACTCAAGCGGATTTTTGCCTATAGCAATCCCATTACTCACGCAGGGACAAGCCCTTTTGCCGGGCGCCTCTTGTGTCGGATATGAGATCTGATGACACCCTGCGGCGGTTTAACGAGAGAAAGGAAGGCAACGCAATGGCTCTGCCCGATTATAATATGCGCCAACTGCTTGAAGCAGGCGTACACTTTGGTCACCAAACACATCGCTGGAACCCTAAAATGGCACCGTTCATTTTCGGGGAACGCAATGGCATTCACGTAATAGATTTGTCGCAGACGGTTCCGCTGCTGCATCAGGCATTGGTCGCGGTGCGCGATGTCGTCGCCGGTGGCGGGCGCGTGCTGTTTGTCGGCACCAAGCGCCAGGCGGCTGAGCCGGTGTCGCGCCACGCGCAGCAATGCGCGCAGTTTTTCATGAATTCGCGCTGGCTGGGCGGCACGCTGACCAACTGGCAAACGATTTCAAATTCGATCAAGCGTCTGCGCGAGCTTGAAACCATGCTGGATGGCGACGGTGCTGGCGGTCTGACAAAAAAGGAAATTTTGAACCTGACGCGCGAGCGCGAAAAGCTTGAACGCGCGCTGGGCGGCATTAAAGAAATGGGCGGTGTGCCCGAGCTGATGTTCGTTGTCGACACCAATAAAGAAGCGATTGCGATTGCCGAAGCCAAAACGCTGGGCATTCCCGTGGTTGCCATTTTGGACAGTAATTGCGACCCCGACGGCATTGATTACCCGATCCCGGGCAATGATGATGCCGCGCGCGCCATCGAACTTTATTGCGATCTGGTTTCTAAAGCCGCGATTGCAGGTATCGAGGAAAGCAATATTTCTTCCGGCGTAGATTTGGGTGCTGCCGAAGAGCCGGGCGTGGAAGCCGTGCTTGAAAAAGCCGCTGAAGCTCCCGCAGAAGAAGCGCCTGTCGAAGAAGCACCTGCGGAAGAAGCACCTGCGGA
>CAJXCG010000016.1 GCA_913051715.1 uncultured Rhodobiaceae bacterium | reverse complement strand
CGACCATAGGAAAATCATGAATAAGCACTATATCTTCATTTGTAAAGTCGCGACGGAGCAACAACGCATTTTGCGTTAAACTTTAACCCGATCGCAAACGAGATAACGAATGGTATTCGACCCCGACCAGCACGACCAAAAACCGATTTTGGAACGCTTGCGCGATGTGCCAATTCGCGTACGCGCCGGCCGTTCTATTTTAACCTCGTTGGGCGTTTTGCTGGGCATTGGTCTGTGGGTGGCATCGGGGATTTTGGGCGGCGGCGCAAATACCGCAGAACAAGCGCCAGCGATTAAAACACGCACGGCCGCCGAAACTCCCTTCCGTGTGATCGCGCGCAAGGTCTCTGCCAGTGACACCATTTCCATTGTGCGCTTACAGGGGCGCACCGAAGCCGACCAGATTGTGACGCTGGCGTCTGAAACATCCGGCACCATTGTTAATCTGCCGACCCCCAAAGGGCGACCTGTGCAAAAAGGCCAGCTCATTTGCGAAATCGACGCGGGCGCGCGCGCCGCTATGCTGGCCGAAGCCAAAGCCAAGCGCGACGCAAGCCGTATCAATTATGAAGCCTCACAAAAACTTTTCGAAAAGGGCCATATTTCGAAAAGCCAGCGCGCGACGAGCAAAGCCAATTTTGACGCTGCTGAAGCCGCTGTCAAATTGCACGAAGTGGAATTGTCGCGCACGCGCATCAAAGCCCCGTTTGACGGCATATTGGATCAGTTGCCGCTGAAAACCGGCGCGTTTATTGCGCCGGGTCAGCCCTGCGGCACGCTGATCGACAAAGATCCGCTTTTGGTGGTCGCCCATGTTGCCGAAACCCAAATCAACAAGGTACGCACGGGCGCACCTGCGCGTGCGGTGCTGGCGACGGGTGAAAAAGTGGACGGCTTTGTGCGTTATGTCGCCGAAAGCCCAAGCCTTGCGACGCGTACATTTCAAATCGAAGTCGAAATTGCAAACAAGGATTATCTGCTGCGCGACGGCGTGAGTGCCGACCTTGAAATTGAGTCGGAACGAATTCGTGCCTCGCAAATTCCCCGCAGCGCGCTGACGCTGGACGATACCGGGCGGCTGGGCGTGCGCGTGCTGGAGGGCGATATTGTAGCGTTTCGCGAGGTGGCGATTTTGTCGGATCAAACCGACTACTCGACCGTCACCGGATTGGGCGAGGCCGAAATGGTGATTGTGCGGGGCGGCGACTTCACCCGCGCCGGCCAGCGCGTTGACGCCGAGATTGAGGCAGATATTCCGGTCAAAGCCGCCGGAGCCTTGTAAAAAATGTTTGGCTTTATCACCCAGGCGATCCGGCGCAGCCGCGCCGTTCTTGCAATTTTATTCGGCTTGTTGTTCGGCGGCATCACCGCGTATCAAACTTTGCCGATCGAGGCTGACCCCGATATTCCGATACCGTTCATCTATGTTGGCGTGGTGCTGCCGGGCATCGCCCCGGAAGATGCCGAGCGCCTGCTTGTCAAACCGATGGAACTGGAACTGCGAAATCTGACGGGTTTGAAGGAGATGCGCGGGGTGGCATCGCAAAATTACGGTGCGGTTATCCTGGAATTTGATGTCAGCTTCGACAAGGATCAGGCCCTGCTCGATGTCCGCGAAAAGATGGACCGCGTAAAGGCCGAACTGCCCGACGATGCCGAAGAGCCGGATGTACGCGAGTTTAACGCCAATTTATTCCCCGTGGTGATGGTCAGCCTGTCGACCGACGGCTCGGAACGTGCGCTGTTCGAGCATGCCCAGATTTTGAAAGACCACCTCACCGCGCTGCCCAGCGTGCTGGAGGCCAAATTGCTGGGCAACCGCGAGGAAGTACTTGAGGTCATCATCAATCCGCGCACGCTGCAACATTACAATATTTCTGCCGAAGAGATTTTCGCCACTCTGTCGCGCAACAACCAGCTTGTGCCTGCGGGCGACATTGACAGCGGCGTTGGTCGGTTTTCGGTCAGCGTGCCGGGGCTGATTGAAAACGCCGAAGACATTTATAACCTGCCGATCCGCCAACAGGCCGACGCCGTTGTGCGGCTGTCGGATGTTGCCGAAATCAGGCGCGCCTTTAAAGACCCCGACACTTATGCCCGTTTCAATGGCAAGCCGACAATTTCGATTGAAGTCACCAAGCGCATTGGTGCCAATGTGGTGTCGACCACGCGCAACATCCGCACCGCCACCGAAGAAGCGACCGCCGACTGGCCGGAAAACATCAAGGTCGATTTCTCATTCGACATTTCCAGCTTCATTTTCGAGATGATCGGCACGTTGGAAATATCGATTACCAACGCCATTTTGCTGGTGATGATTTTGGTCATATCCGCACTGGGTTTTCGTTCCGCCCTTATGGTCGGCCTCGCCATCCCGACCTCATTCTTGCTGGGCTTTCTCATCATCGACTTGATGGGCATGACGGTCAATCAGATGATCATGTTTGGCCTTGTTCTATCGGTCGGCATTCTCGTCGACGGTGCGATTGTGGTGGTTGAATATGCCGACAGGAAAATGGCGGAAGGGCTGGATCGCAAAGAAGCCTACGCCATGGCCGCCGACCGTATGTTCTGGCCGATAATCGCCTCGACCTCCACCACCCTCGCCGCCTTTGCGCCAATGCTTTTATGGCCGGGCGTCACCGGTCGGTTCATGTCCTATCTACCGCTGACTGTGATCATTGTTTTATCGGCATCGCTTTTGACGGCCATGGTGTTTTTACCCGTTGTCGGCGGCTTGATCGGGCGCTCCGAGCAGCGGGGCGATGCCTTGCTGACCAGCCTGAGCGCGGAAAACGAGCTTGATATCGAAAGCGCGCCCGGCATGACCGGCAAATATTTACGCTTGCTCGATAAATGTATTCGTCACCCGTTTATTTCCATCGCATCAGCGCTGGGTATTCTTTTCGGCGTTATTATGCTGTATGACCGCTTCGGCAATGGGGTCGAATTTTTCACGCCCATCGAGCCGATCCAGGCAAATATTTTCATCAAAGCGCGCGGCAATCTCTCAGTTGACGAAATCGATGCGGCCACGCGCAAGGTCGAAGATATTGTGCTGTCGACCCCGGGTATTTTTGCCGCCTTCACCGAAACCGGCCCCGGCGTCGGTGCGGGCGGTGGCAATCCGATGTTTGACGACGATGCGCCGCGCGACATGGTCGGACGGCTGCTGATCGAGTTTTCACATTTTTCCATGCGCAAGCCATCGACCCAAATCCTGCAAGACATTCGTGACCAAAGCGCGGCCATTCCCGGTATTCAAGTTTTGGTGGTCGCCCGCGAGCAAGGCCCGCCTACCGGAGAAGCGCTACAGATCGAACTCAGCGGGGTCAATAAACAAGACCTCTATGCCGGCGCAAAACAAATACGCGATTTCCTCGAGGAGCGCACGGATCTGTTTACCTCGATTGAAGACACCCGCCCGTTGCCCGGCATCGAATGGGACATTACCGTCGACCGCGAAGCCGCCGCGCGCTTCAATGCCGATATTGCGACATTGGGATCCATGGTTCAGTTGGTCACTGACGGTATTTTGATCGGGCATTATCGGCCTGACGATTCCGAAGACGAGATCGAAATTCGCGCGCGCTATCCCGATCGCGACCGCTCCTTCGACCAGTTGGATCAACTGAGGGTACAAACGCAAAATGGCAATGTGCCGATCACCAATTTTGTAACGCGCACCGCCGATGAGGAGACCGGCAATGTCAACCGCATTGACGGCAAGCGCGTTGTCGAAATCAAAGCCGAAACCGCGATCAATCCCGAAACCGGCGTTGCGTATTTGGCGGTTGTTGGCGAGCAGGCATTTCAGTCTTGGTTGTCGACCCAGACCCTCCCCGAAGGCGTGAGCCTTCGGCTGCGCGGGGCCAATGAAGAAAGCCAGGCGGCGGCAAGTTTCTTGGGCTTTGCCATGCTCGCCTCGCTAATGCTCATGTTCATTATCCTGCTGATGCAGTTTAACAGCATTTACTTCACATTTTTGACGCTTTCCACTGTGGTGCTGTCGACCGTCGGCGTGTTGCTGGGCATGGTAATTACCGGACAGACCTTCAGCGTGATTATGAGCGGCACCGGCGTCGTCGCGCTGGCCGGTATTGTGGTGAATAATTCGATTGTGCTGATCGACACCTATCAGCGGCTTTTGGAAACCGGCTTGGATCGCGTGACGGCGATTTTGAAAACCTCCGGCCAGCGCCTAAGGCCGATTTTGCTGACCACTGTAACCACAATGATCGGACTGTTTCCGATGGCCATACAAGCCTCGGTTGATGTCGTGAACCGCACCATTCAAGTCGGCGAGCCGACCTCAGCCTGGTGGGTGCAGATGGCAACGGCGATTATTTTTGGGTTGGGCTTTTCAACGCTTTTGACGCTTATTCTCGTTCCGGTCATGTTGGCCTTGCCAGACCAGCTTCGCAAATCAATGCCGCGCCAACAAATTGCCGATTTGCGCGCGCAACTCGGGCGGCGCGGCTAGCGCATATTGCCTTATTCGGTAAGTGTCTCGCGCAGCGCCTCATCGCTGTCGAGATCCGCAAGCACGGTTTCACCGGCAATGGCCGTTTGCCCGACACTGACCATCGGCACGGCACCAACGGGCAAATATACGTCGCAACGGCTACCGAAGCGGATCAGCCCGAAGCGCTCCCCCACCGTCACCGACTGGTCTTCATGCACGAAACACAAAACGCGGCGCGCGACCAGCCCGGCAATTTGCACCACCACCAATGTCTGCCCGTTTTCAGTCTCGACCAGCAGGGATTGGCGTTCATTGGCTTCGCTGGCCTTGTCCAGATCGGCGTTCAAAAATTGGCCGGTGCGGTAGAGCGATTTACGCACGGTGCCGCTCACGGGCATGCGGTTTACATGCATGTTGAACAAATTCATGAAAACCGAAATGCGCGGACGCATTTCAAGCCCCAGCCCCAATTCGGGCGGCGGCACGGCATCGGCAATCATATTTACGACGCCATCGGCCGGGCTGATGACAAGCCCCTCGCGCTGGGGTGTGGTGCGCGCCGGATCGCGGAAAAACCAGGCACACCAAAGCGTCAATATCAGGCCAATATTGCCCAGAAAATCGGAAATGAAATACAACAGAAAGGTCAGCGCGGCGAAAACACCAATGAATTTGTAGCCGTCCGGATGGATGGGGAACAAAAGGGAAGTTAACGCGCGCATAAAGCCTCCGAATCCTCAGCCAGTGTACTTTCAAAGCAGTAGCTTGTCACCACGTGCAAGTTAGGATGCGCCGGTTTCCGGCTCGGCGCTGGCACCATCGCGCAACAGTTTGTAATTGACCGCATCCAAAAGCGCCTCGAGCGAGGCGACCACAATATTGGCATTGACGCCGATTGTGCGCCATGAACGCCCAGCATCATCCATGCTTTCAATCGTCACTCGGGTGACGGCTTCGGTGCCGGAGTTTAAAATACGTACCTTAAAATCCACCAGCCGCATCTCGTCGATGAACACGGCATAGCGGCGCAGATCGGCACGCAAGGCCATATCCAGCGCATTGATAGGGCCATTGCCCGCACCTTGCGTTTCGACCGTTTCGCCATCAATCACCAGCGCAAGTTTGGCAACCGAGCGCGTGCCCCGAGCGGGGTCATTGCTGACATTGACCTCATAGGCCTCAACGTCGAAAAATTCCGGCAACTGGCCGAGATGGCGCAAGGCAAGCAGTTCAAATGACGCGCCCACCCCGTCATAGCTGTAGCCTTCGGATTCTTTTTGCTTCACCTCGCGCAAAATATGCTCAATCGCCGGGTCGGCGGCATCAAAGGCAATCCCCGCCGATGTCAGCCGATCGACCACATTGCTTTTACCGGCCTGGTCGGAAACCAGAATTGTGCGCTGATTGCCGACCAATTCGGGCGCGACATGCTCGTAGGTGCTGGGGTCTTTCATCACCGCCGAGACGTGAATACCCCCCTTGTGGGCAAAGGCCGACGCGCCGACATAGGGCGCATGACGATCGGGTGTCTTGTTCAGCAATTCATCCAGCAAATTGGACACACCGCGCAAGGCCGGCAGGTTTTCAACATCAATGCCGGTTTCAAAATTTTCCGCATAGCGCGGTTTGAGCAGCAGGGTCGGGATCAAGGATACCAGATTGGCATTGCCGCACCGCTCGCCCAGCCCGTTAATCGTGCCCTGTAATTGACGCACCCCCGCCTGCACCGCCGCCAGCGTGTTTGCCACGGCATTTTCCGTATCATTATGCGTGTGAATGCCAAGACGGTCGCCGGGAATATGCCGGGCCACATCCGATACGATTTCAAAAACTTCGTCCGGCAGCGTGCCGCCATTGGTGTCGCACAGCACCACCCAGCGCGCGCCAGCTTCAAGCGCGGCGGTCGCGCATGCCAGCGCATAATCGCGATTGGCCTTATAGCCGTCGAAAAAATGCTCGCAATCGATCATGGCTTCGCGCCCGTGCTGGGCGATGGCGGCAACGCTGTCGCGGATGCTTACGAGATTTTCTTCATTGCTGATGCCCAGCGCCACATCGACGTGATAGTCCCAGCTTTTGGCGACAAGGCACACCGCTCCGGCTTGGGCGTTCAGCACTTCCATGAAGCCGGGGTCATTATCGGCACTGCGCCCGGCGCGCTTGGTCATGCCAAAAGCGGTCATCACGGCGCGGTTTAATTTGCGGTCTTCGGCAAAAAACTGGCTGTCGGTCGGATTGGCGCCGGGATAGCCACCTTCAATATAATCAAGACCCAGACTGTCGAGGGCATTGGCAATGCGAATTTTATCGTCCAGCGAAAAATCAACGCCGGAGGTCTGCTGCCCGTCGCGCAAGGTCGTATCAAATAAATATAGACGCTCGGTCATGCCATCACTTCCCGCCCGCTTCCAAACGCGCGACGGCTTCATCATAACCGATATGATACAATAAATGTTGCATTTCCGGCCCGTGCGACTGGCCGGTCAATGCCATGCGTAAAGGCATGAACAAGGCGCGCCCTTTGCGGCCGCTTTCGTGTTTTAACTGGCCGGTCCAGACCGACCAACTTTCAAGGCTCAGCGGGGCATCCGGCAGTAACGCGCGGGCCTGCCGGATATAGTCAGCGTCTTCAGCCTCTACAACAGGCGTAATCGGCCCGTTAATAAGAGCCATGATATTTTGCATATCGGCAAATTTTTCAATATTGCCGCGCATGGCCTCCCAAAAATCGGCCTGGGCGGGCGCGCCAATCTCGGCAAGGCGATCAGCCACCAGTGCGTAAGGTGTTTCGTGCAAAATGCGCGCGTTGAGCCGCACCACATCTTCGGGGTCAAAGCGCGCCGGCGCGCGACCCAGTCGGCTCATATCGAAACCGTCAACAATCTCTTGCAGGGTTTGAACCGGTACGACAGGGTCGGCCGTGCCCAGACGCGCAATATGCGCGCTCAGACTTATCGGCTCCAGCCCGCTGGCGCGCAAATCCGCCAGTGCCAGCGACCCCAAACGCTTTGACAGGCCGCTGCCATCAGCCCCCAACATGAGGGAGAAATGGGCAAATTCGGGCACTTTACCGCCCAGCGTCGCAATTAACTCCACCTGCGCGGCGGTATTGGTGACATGGTCTTCGCCCCGAATGACGTGGCTGATATTCATATCAAGATCGTCGACCACGCTGGGCAGGGTGTAAAGCCAAGTGCCGTCGGCGCGGCGAATGACCGGGTCGGACACGCTGGCGGTATCGATTTTCTGCGCGCCGCGTACAAGGTCATCCCAGCCAATTTGATCGCCGGACAGCTTAAAGCGCCAATGCGGCGCGCGACCTTCGCCCTCCAGTGCAGCTTTTTCATCCGCCGACAAGGCCAAGCCCGCGCGGTCATAAACCGGGGGTTTACCGCGCGCAAGCTGGCGTTTGCGTTTGCGCTCCAGTTCATCGGGCGTCTCGTAACACGCATAGACATGGCCTTGTTCAACAAGCGTTTCAAACACCGCCTCATAGCGGTCGAAGCGGTCTGACTGACGGGCGGTTTCATCCGGGCAAAGTCCCAACCAGTCGAGATCGGCACGTATGGCCTCGGCAAAAGCCTGCGTCGAACGCCCGGTATCGGTATCGTCCAGCCGCAGCAAAAATTGTCCGTCAGCTTTGCGGGCAAACAGAAAACAGAACAGCGCCGCGCGGGCATTGCCAACATGCAGCAATCCCGTCGGACTTGGGGCGAAACGCGTTCGGATGGACATTGAAGGGTGGCCTTTTTAATCAGTGTTAGCGCGTCAACGCGTCCCGAAACCCATTGGTGATCGGATAGCGGCGGTCGCGCCCGAAATTGCGTGCGCCAATTTTGGCACCGGGCGCAGCCTGACGGCGTTTATATTCAGAAACATATAGCAGATGTTCGATACGACGCACGACATCCTTCGTGTGTCCGCGCGCAACAATCTCGTCGACGCCCAATTCGTCCTCCACGAGACAGAACAGAATATCATCCAGCGCCTCGTAAGGCGGCAGGCTGTCTTCGTCTTTTTGGTCGGGGCGCAATTCGGCACTTGGCGGCTTTTCGATAATCGTCTCGGGGATCACTTCGCCCGCCGGTCCCATGCCGGTTGCGGGAATATGTGCATTGCGCCAGCGCGCCAATTCGAACACTTCGGTTTTGTAAATATCTTTGATCGGGTTGTAGCCGCCATTCATATCGCCATAAAGCGTAGCATAGCCAACCGAAACCTCCGATTTGTTGCCCGTGGTGACCACCATGCTGCCAAATTTGTTCGAAACCGCCATCAACAGCGTGCCCCGCAAGCGCGACTGGATGTTTTCTTCTGTAATATCGGCATTGGTGCCAACAAACATATCGGAAAGCACGGTTTCGACAGCTTCAACCGGCGGTGCGATTGGCACTGTGTCGAGACGAATACCCAGCGCGCCGGCACACGCCGCCGCATCGTCAAGGCTCGACTGGCTGGTATAACGCGACGGCAGCATAACAGCATGAACTTGATCCGGCCCCAGCGCATCAACGGCCATGGCAGCGCAAATCGCGCTATCAATGCCGCCCGACAGCCCCAGCAAAACGCCGGGAAAGCCGTTTTTATTCACATAATCGCGCAAGCCCAGCATCGCAGCCTGATAAATCTGCGCCAAATCATCGGGCGCAGCAGCAGCCGCTTGCGGCGCGCAGACCCAAGTTCCATCGGCACAATGCCAGTCGGTGACAACCATATCAGACGCCCAGACAGGCCCCTGAACCACAATTTCGCCGTCATCCGCCATCACGAAACTGCCGCCGTCAAACACCAACTCATCTTGTCCGCCAAACTGATTGACATAAACCAGCGGCAACCCGGTTTCACCCACGCGCGCGCTGACATGCGCGCATCGTTTATGGTGCTTGCCGCGCTCAAAGGGCGACCCGTTGGGCGACACAAATAGCTCGGCACCTTCCGCCTTCAAATGCGCGCACACATCGGCAAACCAAATATCTTCACAAATCGGCAAGCCGATACGCACGCCGCGCACATCTACCGGCGCCGGCAAACCACCGGCGTGAAACAGGCGTTTTTCGTCGAACACGGCATAATTCGGCAGATGGTGTTTGTGGCGCACCGCCATTTGCCCGCCATCGGCGGCAACCACGCTATTATATAACTGCCCGCCATCAATGAACGGCGCCCCGAAAATCAGCGCCGGGCCGCCGTCTTCGGTGAGCGCGACCAGTTCGTCAATCATCTTGCGGACACGCGTCAGAAAAGAGCGCTTGAGGACAAGGTCTTCGGGTGGATAGCCGGTCAAAAACAATTCGCTGGCAACGACAATATCGACCCCTTGCGCGTCAGCCTCGGCGCGCGCCTGTTTTAAAAGCGCTGCATTGCCCGACAGGTCACCGACAATCGGGTTGAGTTGCGCCAGCGCGATTTTGAGCGTTTGTTTTTGTGCCGTCATATCTGTTATGTAGCGCGAGCCGCGACAACGAACAAGCATTGCGGCATTTGGGCACAATCGCGCATGAGCGCCGCAGAAAGATCGGCGACCCCCTTTAAATTTTTGGGTAAACCCCGTATATCAAATTAGACACGACCCGGATGGTAATGATGAACACGAAATGGACTTTGGAAAGCTGGCGGAATTTTCCGATTAAGCAAGTGCCGACTTATGACGATGCGGCAGCCTTGCAATCTGTGGAAGATCGCCTGGCGAGCTTTCCGCCGCTGGTTTTTGCCGGTGAAGCGCGCAATCTGAAAGCGCAACTCGCTGAGGTATGCGAGGGACGTGCGTTTTTGCTGCAAGGCGGCGATTGCGCCGAAAGCTTCGTTGAGCACCACGCCGACAATATCCGCGATACGTTCCGCGTATTGCTGCAAATGGCGGTTGTGCTGACCTATGGTGCCAAGCTGCCGGTCATCAAAGTCGGTCGCATGGCGGGTCAATTTGCCAAACCGCGCTCGGCCGATACCGAGACCATTGATGGCGTCGAACTGCCCAGCTATCGCGGCGATATTATTAACGGCATTGAGTTTGACGCCGCCGCGCGCGTGCCTGATCCCGAACGCCAAATCGCGGCCTATCGCCAAGCGGCCTCGACGCTCAACCTCCTACGCGCTTTTGCCAAAGGCGGTTATGCCGATTTGACGGAAGTGCACAGGTGGAACCAGGGCTTTATCGCCGACAGCCCGCAAGGGGCGCGCTATGAAGACATGGCCAACCAGATTAACGAAGCCATGGACTTTATGGCGGCGTGCGGCATCACCAGCGTGACCGCGCCGCAAATGGGCATGGTGGATTTCTACACCAGCCACGAAGCCTTACTGCTCGGCTACGAACAAGCCCTTACGCGCCTCGACAGCACCAGTGGCGAATATTACGGCACCTCCGCCCACATGCTGTGGATCGGTGACCGCACCCGCCAACCCGACGGCGCGCATGTTGAATTTCTGTCCGGCGTGAAAAATCCGCTGGGCTTGAAATGCGGCCCCTCGCTTGATCCCGACGAATTGATAACGCTGCTGGACAAGTTGAACCCCGAAAACGAACCCGGTCGTATCACGCTCATTGCGCGCTTCGGGCACGAAAATGTCGAAGCGCATCTGCCCGGGCTAATCCGCAAAGTAACCGCCGAAGGCCGCAAGGTCGTTTGGAGTTGCGACCCGATGCACGGCAATACAATAAAAGCCTCCAACGGCTATAAAACGCGCCCTGTCGACCGTATTCTGACCGAAGTGCAGCGCTTTATGGCGGTGCATCAGGCCGAGGGCACGCATGCGGGCGGCATCCATTTTGAAATGACGGGCCAAAACGTAACCGAATGTCTGGGCGGCGCGCAGGCCATTTCCGAAGAAGATTTGTCGAGCCGCTATCACACGCATTGCGACCCGCGCCTGAACGGCTCGCAAGCGCTTGAGCTTGCCTTTCTGATTGCCGAAGGTCTGGTTGGCGACAACGCCAATAGCCGCGTTGCTTGAGCGCGCCGCTAGTCGGATTTCTCACCCGTAATTTGTTCAGCGCGCTTTTGCGCGTCGTTAAGCCGGTCGCTGATTTCCATTTGAAGTTCTGCCAGCCGTGCTTCGGAGGTGTCGCGGTCGATCTCAATCGGGTCGCCAAACACCATTGCCAACTTGCCGAACGGCACGGGCACCCGTAACTGATCCCAGCTTTTGCGCAACCGATATTGTTTTGAGCGGCTGATGCCCAGCACGATAATCGGCGCGCCGGACCGCAGCGCAAGGTGGATCATACCGGGGCCAGCCACGCGCGCCGGACCCGGCGGCACGTCGCCCGTTGCAATCACGGTTTCGCCGCGCCGCAAAACCTGCAACATCGCACGATAGGCTTGTGCGCCGCGCTTGCGTGGATTGGTTTTTTTATTGGCCGACGCCCCCGTGCCCGACCCCTGAATATTACGCATGCCAAAGGCACGCATGACATTGCCGATAACCGCCCCGTCGCGGCTGCGCGACGTAAGCGC
This sequence comes from uncultured Rhodobiaceae bacterium, assembly GCA_913051715.1. GTDB lineage: Bacteria > Pseudomonadota > Alphaproteobacteria > RS24 > RS24 > UBA7378. Next base: position 15,593 of record CAJXCG010000016.1, on the reverse strand, counting down.
GTATAACGGGCGCGGACAAATTGTTACCACGCTCGGCACCTGAAACGTGCGCTCGTGCCATATCAAAATAATCACCGGCTTGCCCGCGCGTTGTAGCGCCTGCACGGGCGCAGCATTTTCCACCACATGGCGCGAGAAAAACTTAATCGCGCGTAAATAGGTGTTGATGCCGCTGGCAAGGACGCGCAAGCCCAAAGGCAGTGCTGTTGCATCATATTGATGCGCGTGGGCGGCGCTTTCGTCTTGCGTCGCTTGATCGTCCATGGCTCAGCCCCTTGGTTGCTTGAACGTAACCAGTTCTTCAGCCGCCGTGGGGTGCACCGCAATGGTGGCGTCAAACTGCGCCTTGGTCGCTCCCATGGTTACCGCGACACCGAAGGCTTGGATCATTTCCCCGCTATCCGGCCCGACAATATGCAAGCCCAGCACCTTGTCGGTTTCACGGCAGACAATAAGTTTCATCAGTGTTTTCTCCGCGCTGCCCGACAAGGTATGTTTCATTGGTCGAAACACGGCGGCGTAAATATCGACCCCTTCGCCGGCTTGGGTGGCCGCACGCGCTTCAGCTTCCGTCATGCCGACCGTGCCGATCGGGGGTTGGGAAAACACTGCGGTCGGGATAATCGAATGATCGACCGTGCTTGGATTATTGTTGTAGACCGTCTCGGCAAAGGCCGCGCCTTCGCGTATGGCAACCGGGGTAAGCTGTGCGCGTGCTGTGACATCACCCACCGCATAGACCGAGGCAATATTGGTTTGCGAATGGTCATCCACCGGCACTTCGCCGCCCGCGCCGAGTTTTACACCGGCGTTTTCCAGCCCCAATCCGGCTGTGTTTGGCACGCGGCCTGTTGCATACATGACCAGCCCCGTGCCCGCGCGGGACCCGTCAGAAAAGCTCACCTCATAAACGTTGCCCGATTGTGCAATTTCGACAATATCGGTCTGGGTTTTGATGGTGACGCCTTTTTTCACCATTTCGGCATGCACATGCGCGCGCACTTCATCATCAAACCCACGCAAAATTTCATCACCGCGATAGACCAGCGTGGTTTCCACACCCAACCCGTTAAAAATGCCCGCGAATTCGACCGCAATATAACCACCGCCAACAATGGTGATGGAAGGCGGCAGAGCGTCAAGGTGAAAGGCCTCATTGGAGGTAATCGCATGCGCGCGCCCCGGAATATCGGGAATAAAGGGCGTTGCCCCCACAGCAATCAGAATACGCTCGGCCGATAGTTCGCGCCCGTCCACACGCACAGTTTGGGCGTCAACAAGTTCGGCCCGATGGGGCAGAATTTCCACGCCGCTGGCCTCAAGGTTTTTGATGTAAATGCTGTTGAGGCGGTCAATCTCGGCGTCTTTATTTGCCAAAAGCGTCGGCCAATTAAATTCAGGCGCGCCGACGCGCCAGCCAAAACCGGCGGCTTCTTCGAATAATTCGGCATAGTGGCTGGCATAAACAAACAGCTTTTTGGGCACGCACCCGCGAATGACACATGTGCCGCCGACCCGAAATTCTTCAGCCACGCCCACACGCGCGCCATAGCCAGCACTCATACGCGCCGCGCGCACGCCACCGCTGCCCGCCCCGATCACAAACAGGTCATAGTCAAAACTCATAAATCGCCCAACTCCGTCAAACTATCTGCGCCCGCAAGCACAGCTCCTGTTGCATAAGTTAAAAACAGCCCGTGTTCAACCACGCCGGGCACGCCCAGCAGGGCCGGCGCCAATTCATGCGGTGCCTCGATTTTCCCCAACACACAGTCATAGATGAAATGCCCGCCATCGGTTTCAAACGGCGACGCGCCACCGCGTAATGATAGCGCCGCTGCAAGCCCGTGACTTGCGAACACCGCCTCGAGGCTGGCCGCAGTAGTTTCATGGGCGAATTTATTCACCTCAACCGGCAGGGCATACGCCCCCAAATGCTCTTTCAGCTTGGTGTCATCGGCAATCACGATCATGGCATCAGAAGCAGCGGCAACAATTTTCTCGCGCAACAGCGCGCCCCCGCCGCCCTTGACCAAATGCAGATCGCGCGTCATTTCATCGGCCCCGTCTACGGTGAGGTCAAGCCGACCCAGCGCGCCAAGTTCGGCCATGGCGATGCCCAGTTCGGCGGCTTGCGCGCGGGTTGCTTCTGACGTCGGCACGCAGACAACTTCCAATCCTTCGGCGCATTTCTGCCCCAGCCCGTCAACGAAATAGCGCGCCGTCGAGCCCGTGCCGAGGCCCAGCTTCATGCCCGAGCGCACAGTTTCCAGCGCCCGCAAGGCGGCTTTTTGCTTCATGATCTCGATCGGCTCGCTCGGTTGCAAAAGGCTCATAGTCCGCGTTCCTTTCTGATGGTTTCCCAAGCATCATTGATCGCTGCCATGCGCGCGGTGGCAATATGCATCATCTCCGGCGGTAGACCGCGCGCCTGCAACTGGTCGGGATGATTGGCGCGCACCGCCTCCAGCCAGGCTGAGCGCACCGCGGCATCGGGGCTTGCCGGAGCAACCCCCAACACCACATACGGGTCTTGAACCGAACCGTCATGGCGCGCCTGCACGCGGCGCAAGCCGCTGGCATCAATCTCGAAAATTTCCGCCACAATGCGCAGAAATTCCTCTTCCGCCGGATGCAGATTGCCATCTGCATAGGCGATGTAGAACAAAACGTCCAGCACATCCTCCAGCACTTGCGGGCTGTCGGCATAGATATCGCGGATCTGGCGCGCATAAGTGTCAAAACCGGCAATGTCTTCTTGCGCCAAGCGAAACACGCGCACCATATTGGCGTGTTCGGTCTCCGGCACGCGCAACACGCTTTGCACGGCCTGTACCTCAATCGGCGACACAATGCCGTCGGCACGGGTCATTTTGGCGGCCAGTGAAATAAGCGCGATGGTGAAAATCACCTGACGGTCGTTGATCCGGTCGAGTACAAAATGCCCGGCAAGCGCGCCGAACACGGCACCGGGGACGCCCCCAATCGCGTATCCTGCGGCAACGCCGGCAATTTTTCCCCAAATGGACATGAGTTCTCCTTATAGCGCCGATTCTAGGTGATATTTTACGCCAAGACGACCCTACGCCCTCATGATATAAAGCAAGCATGACACAACAAGATCAAGTTGAATTGACCGGGTGGCAATTTGCGATTGATCGGGGCGGCACATTTACAGATGTCATTGCCCGCGCCCCGGACGGCACGATCGCCACGCGCAAACTATTATCGGAAAACCCCGACCAATATGAAGATGCCGCGGTATACGCCATCCGTGATTTTTTGGGCCTTGGGCCGCATGAAACACTGGCCGACGCACCGATCGAGCGCGTGCGTATGGGCACCACTGTTGCCACCAATGCGCTGCTGGAACGCAAAGGCGCGAAAACCGCTTTCGTCACCACGCGCGGCCTCGGCGATATTTTGGACATTGGCAACCAGGACCGCCCGAAATTATTTGTCCGCAATATCGAAAAGCCATCGCAATTATATGCCCATACCGTCGAAACGAATGCGCGCATGGATGCCGCCGGAAACGAGCTGACACCGCCGGATTTGGGTCGCCTGCGCGCCGCGCTCAAGAACGTACACGACGAGGGCTGCAACTCGGTTGCCATTTGTCTGTTGCACGGCTATCGCAATCCGGCGCATGAACGCCAAATCGGTGCGCTGGCGCGCGAACTGGGCTTCGCCCATATTTCGATGAGCCACGAGGTGATTTCGCTGATGAAACTTGTCGGGCGCGCCAGCACCACTGTGGCCGACGCCTATCTCACGCCCGTTTTGCGCGACTATGTAAATCGTGTGAGCCGCCATTTGCCCGACAGTTCGGACAGCACCACCCAGCTTCAGTTTATGATGTCGTCGGGCGGGCTGACCGCCGCCAGCCTGTTTCAAGGCAAAGATGCCGTGTTGTCCGGCCCCGCTGGCGGCGTGGTCGGCGCGGTTGACGTTGGCCGCGATGCGGGGTTTGACCGCCTGATCGGTTTTGACATGGGCGGCACATCAACGGATGTCTGCCGTTTCGCCGGGGCCTATGAGCGCAGTTTCGCCAGCGATGTGGCGGGCATTGCCTTGCGCGCACCGATGATGCGCCTGCACACGGTTGCCGCTGGCGGCGGGTCAATTTTGCACTTTGACGCCGGTCGCTTTCGGGTCGGGCCGGAAAGCGCGGGCGCCTATCCCGGGCCTGTGGCTTATCGCAATGGCGGCCCGCTCAGTGTGACAGACGCAAATATCATGACCGGCCGTATCACGCCGGATCACTTCCCCGCCCTGTTTGGGGCCAATGCCGATCAGCCGCTTGACGCAGACGCCACCCGCGCAGCCTTTGAAAAACTGGCCGACACGGTAGAAGCGCAAACCGGACAACGCCAGCGCCCCGAAGAGCTTGCCGAAGGTTTTTTACGCATTGCCAATGAGAATATGGCGCAAGCCATTAAGAAAATTTCCGTCCAGCGCGGTTATGACATCAGCAAATATGCGCTTGTATGCTTTGGCGGCGCAGGGGGTCAGCACGCGTGCGATGTTGCCGATTTGCTGGAAATGGACACGGTGCTCATTCACCCCATGTCGGGGCTTTTATCGGCGTGGGGGATTGATAAGGCCGCCGTGCGGGCATTGCGCGAAACTGCGGTGGAAGCACCACTCAACGAAGATTGCCTCAGCATGATTGCCGAGCGGCTGGACGGCTTGCTTGCGTCTGCCGAAGCCGAGTTGACCGCGCAAGGGCTGGCATCGGCCACGCAAACAGCCGACGTGCTTATCCGCTATGACGGCAGCGACACCGCCCTGCCCGTGCCGTTTGGCGACGTTCAGACCATGCGCGCTGCATTTGAGGCCGCCCATCAGCAGCAATTCGGCTTTGTCTATGAAGATCGTGACATGATTGTCGAAGCGCTGACGCTTGAATGTGTGAGCGCACAAAGCACACCCACCAATGCCGACACGGACACGACGCAAAACCCGTCATCGCATGTATCCCCGACAAATGAGCAATTATTTATAAATGGCGACTGGCTGGCGGCGCAGCGCTGGCCGCGCCAAACGCTCACAACAGATGCGCCCGTTTTAGGCCCGGCCATTATCGCCGAGGCGCATGCCACGATTATCGTACCACCGGACTGGCAGCTTGTTCGCAGTGTGCGCGATGATTTGGTGCTCACACGCCGCGTTGCCCGCCAAAAACGGGTTGCGACCGGCACGGCGCATACAGGCGCGGCAGACCCGGTTTTGTTGGAAGTGTTCAACGCCCGGTTTATGGCGATTGCCGAACAAATGGGCGTGACGCTTGAGAAAACCGCCAGTTCGGTCAACATCAAGGAACGGCTTGATTTTTCCTGCGCGCTGTTTGATGCCACCGGCGGGCTGATTGCCAACGCGCCGCACATGCCCGTGCATCTCGGCTCCATGGGGGCCAGCGTGAAAGCAGTGCGCGACGTGCACGCCGATGACATAAAAGACGGTGACGCGTTTGTGGTGAACGCCCCTTATGCTGGCGGCACGCATTTGCCGGATGTGACGCTGGTGCTGCCGGTTTTTCTGGACGGCGACGCAACGCCGCGATTTTTCACCGCCGCGCGCGGTCACCATGCCGATATTGGTGGCATCTCGCCCGGATCCATGCCGTCATTTTCATCGCATATTGAAGAAGAAGGCATTTTGTTCCGCGCTTTGCGCGTGCGCCGCAATGGGGTGTTTGACGAAGCGGGGCTGATGGCGCGGTTGCGCGAAGGACGTTATCCGGCGCGTAATCCAACCCAGAACCGCGCCGACATTCTGGCCCAGCTTGCCGCGTGCGAAACCGGCGCGCAAAACATTCGCGCCATGTATGACGAGTTTGGCGGCGATACGGTGAACGCCTATGTCGGCTTTGTGCAGGACAATGCGGAAGAAAATGTGCGCCAAGTGATTGATCGACTGCACGATGCTTCCTTCGGCGTCGAGATGGATTGCGGTGCCACCATCCAAGTTGCGCTCACCGTAGACCGCGCGGCGCGCTGTCTGAATGTCGATTTCACGGGCACCAGCGCGCAGATGGAAAATAATTTCAACGCGCCGAGCGCGGTGTGCCGCGCCGCGGTTCTCTATGTTTTCCGATGCATGGTGGACGCCGATATTCCGATGAATGAGGGGTGTTTGAAACCCATCAATATCGAAATTCCTGACGGATGCCTTTTGGCACCCGAACCGCCTGCCGCCGTGGTCGCGGGCAATGTCGAAACCAGTCAGGCGATTTGCGATGCGCTGTTCGGCGCATTGGGGGCCATGGCAGCGTGCCAGGGTACGATGAACAATCTGACCTTCGGCAACGACCAGGTGCAATATTACGAGACGATTTGCGGCGGCGCCGGAGCCGGTGACGGGTTTCACGGAGCCGACGCGGTGCATACGCACATGACCAATTCGCGCCTGACAGACCCGGAAGTGCTGGAATGGCGTTTTCCGGTGCGCTTGGTAGATTTTTCAATTCGGGCGGGAACCGGAGGTGACGGCACATGGCGCGGCGGCTGCGGCATCAAACGCGAAATTGAGTTTCTCCAGCCAATGGACGCCTCGCTTCTGTCAGGGCGCAGAACAACCCGGCCCTTTGGTTTGAACGGCGGCGCGGACGGTGCGGCAGGGCGCAATTATTTGCGTCGCGGCAGCGCGCAAACCGAGCTTGAGGCTTGCGCGCGGGTGAGCATTGAGGCCGGAGATGTGCTTGGCATCGAAACGCCGGGCGGCGGCGGCTATGGCTCTTCCGATTGAGCGCCCGCCGCCTCAAGAAGGCGTGTAGGCCAAAATAGGCGCCAGCCATTTTTCACATTCGGCGAGGCTCAACCCTTTGCGTTCGGCATAATCAGCAACCTGATCGCGGTCAATTTTACCGACCCCGAAATACGCGCCTTCCGGATGGCTGAAATACAGGCCCGAGACAGCCGCACCCGGCCACATGGCAAAACTCTCGGTCAGCGAAATACCCGCCGCTTTTTCGGCATCAAGCAAGTCAAACAAGGTTGCCTTCTCGGTGTGGTCGGGCTGCGCCGGATAACCCGGTGCCGGACGAATACCGCGATAGGCTTCGGCGATGAGCGCGTCATTGTCGAGGGCTTCATCGGCCGCATAGCCCCAAAACTCGGTACGCACACGCTGGTGCATCCGCTCGGCAAACGCCTCGGCCAGCCGGTCGGCCAGCGCTTTGGACATGATCGAGGCATAGTCATCGCCAGCTTCTTCAAACCGTTTGGCAACGTCATCCTCGCCATGGCCTGTAGTGACCGCAAAGCCGCCAACATAGTCCGCCGCGCCGCCTATGGGGGCGATGAAATCAGCCAGCGCAAAATTCGCCCGCCCGCTGCTATGGTGCATTTGCTGGCGAAGAGAATGAAGCCGCGCCCTTTCCGATGTGCGGGTTTCATCCTCATAAACGATAATGTCATCGCCATCGCGCGCCGCCGGCCAAAAGCCGATCACGGCGCGGGCCGTCAGCCATTTTTGCGAAATCATGTCGTCGAGCATGTTTTGGGCGTCGGCAAACAGGCTGGATGCCGCCGCGCCCACCACATTGTCGGTCAAAATCGCCGGATAGGTGCCGTGCAAATCCCAGCTTTGGAAAAACGGCGTCCAATCAATATAGTCGCGCAGCTCCGCCAGATCATAATCGTCGAACACTTTCGTGCCGATGAAAGACGGCGCGACCGGCGTGTGCGTGGCGGCAAACGCATTGGCGCGCGCATCGGCCAGCGACAGGCGCTTTGCTTCGGCCCGCCCGCGCGCATGCGCTTCGGCCATGGCCTCATAGTCGTCTCGAATTTCCTGCTTATAGGCTGCGCTTTGTTCTTCTGACAATAATCGCGAGGCCACACCAACCGCGCGGCTGGCATCGGTGACATAGACCGTCTGCCCGCGCTTGTAATGCGGGTTGATCTTGACCGCCGTGTGCACTTTCGATGTCGTCGCCCCGCCAATCAGCAGAGGAATTTCCAACCCCTGCCGCTCCATCTCGGCGGCGACATGGCACATTTCATCAAGGCTCGGCGTGATCAGCCCCGACAGGCCGATCATATCAACCTGCTCTTCGATCGCTGTAGAAATAATGTCGGCGGCCGGCACCATGACGCCCATATCGACCACGTCAAAATTATTGCACTGCAACACAACCCCGACAATATTCTTGCCGATATCATGCACGTCGCCCTTCACCGTCGCCATCAGCACCTTGCCATTATTGCGCGCCACGGTTTCAGCGCCCGATGCTTGCATTTCGGCTTTTTCGGCTTCCATAAATGGTTCGAGATAGGCGACAGCGCGTTTCATCACGCGCGCCGATTTCACCACTTGCGGCAAGAACATTTTACCTTCGCCAAACAAATCACCGACCGTGTTCATGCCATCCATGAGTGGGCCTTCGATCACATTGAGCGGGCGCGGCAGTTTGAGGCGCGCTTCTTCCGTGTCGTCTTCGATAAAATCGGTAATGCCATTGATCAGCGCATGCGACAGGCGTGCCTCTACGGGGGCTTCCCGCCAGCCCGTGTCCTGCTCTCTCGCCGCGCCCTGCTGACCGCGAAATTTTTCGGCAATTTCAAGCAGCCTGTCCGTGCCGTCCGACCGTCGGTTCAGCAAAACATCTTCAACCGCTTCTTTGAGCGAGCCTTCAATATCTTCATAAATGGCAAGCTGTCCGGCATTCACAATGCCCATATCCATACCCTTGGAAATGGCGTGATACAGAAATGCCGAATGCATGGCCTCGCGCACCGGTTCATTGCCGCGGAAGGAAAACGAGATATTCGACACGCCGCCCGACACATGCGCGCCGGGCAATTCTTTGCGAATACGCGCGGTCGCTTCGATAAAGTCCACGGCGTAATTGTCGTGCTCGGAAATACCCGTCGCCACGGCGAAAATATTCGGATCGAAAATAATATCTTCGGGCGGGAAGTCGAGTTTCTGGGTCAGCAAATCATAGGAGCGCTTGCAAATTTCAAATTTGCGCGCCGCCGTATCGGCTTGGCCGTCCTCGTCAAACGCCATCACAATCACCGCTGCGCCGTATCTCTGGCAGAGTCGCGCCTGTTCGAGGAAGTTCTCAGTGCCCTCTTTGAGCGATATCGAATTGACGACAGCCTTGCCCTGAACACATTTCAATCCGGCCTCAATGATCGACCATTTGGAGCTGTCGATCATAACCGGCACGCGGGCAATATCCGGCTCGGTCGCCACCAGGTTCAAAAACCGCACCATTGCCGCCTCGCTGTCCAGCATGCCCTCATCCATATTGATGTCGATGATTTGAGCACCGTTTTCGACCTGCTGGCGGGCAACCTCGAGCGCGGTGTCGTAATCACCCTCGGAGATAAGTTTCTTGAAGCGCGCAGACCCGGTCACATTGGTTCGCTCGCCGACATTCACAAAGCGGATTTCCGAACTGAGCGTGAACGGCTCCAACCCCGACAAGCGCAAATGCTTTTGGGGTTTTGCGGGTTGGCGCGGTTGCGCCTTTGCAGCGGCGTCAGCGATTGCAGAAATATGCTCCGGCGTGGTGCCGCAGCACCCGCCCAGAATATTGACCAAGCCTGACGTCGCAAACTCGCCAACAATGACGGCCATTTCATCGGCCAACTGGTCATATTCGCCAAATTCATTCGGCAGACCCGCATTGGGATAAATACAGATATTCGTGTCCGCAATGCGCGCGATTTCAGCCACATAAGGGCGCATTTCTGCTGCACCCAGCGCACAATTCAAGCCGACGGCAAAGGGCCGCGCGTGGCGCACGGAATTCCAGAAAGCTTCCGTAGTCTGGCCCGACAAGGTTCGGCCGGATTTGTCGGTCAGCGTGCCGGATATCATGAGCGGCAGGGCTTTTCCGGTTTCTTCAAAAACATCCTGCACGCCATGAATTGCCGCTTTCGCGTTCAACGTGTCGAATATGGTCTCGATGAGAATGATATCGGCGCCACCGTCAATCAGCCCGCGCGTGGCCTCAACATAAGCCTCGCGCAAATCGTCATAGGTTACATTGCGCGCGCCCGGGTCATTGACATCGGGAGAAATTGAGGCCGTCCGGTTGGTCGGCCCCAAAGCCCCGGCCACATAGCGTGGGCGGTCGGGATTTTCGGCTTCCGCCGCATCGCAAGCCTCGCGCGCCAGACGCGCGCCCTCCAGATTAAGCTCGTAAGCCAAATCCTGCATGTCGTAATCGGCCTGCGCGATCGAGGTCGAGGAAAATGTGTTGGTGCCGACAAGGTCGCTGCCCGCCTGCAAATACGCGGTATGAATATCGCGGATAATATCGGCCTGGGTCAGCGACAAGAGATCATTATTGCCCTTCACATCAATATGGAAATCGGCAAAGCGCGGGCCGCGAAAATCTTCTTCCGAGAGATCATGACGCTGGATCATCGTCCCCATGGCCCCGTCAAAAATCATAATCCGACGGCCGACGACCTCGCTCAGCAACTTATTTCGGCTTTCGCGGTTCCAACTCATATCGCATCACTTTCTTGGCCGCCCCCGCCCAAGCCGAGAATTCGGCACACGGCAAAAGTCAGGTCGGCTTGGTTGAGGGTATAAAAATGCAAATACTCAAAGCCCTCATCAATCAACATACGACATTGGTCGGTCGCAACCGATGCGGCAATATGCTTGCGCGTGTCGAGATCGTCTTCCAACCCCTCATAGGCTGCCGACAACCAGTCGGGCACGGACGTGCCGCACGCCTCGGCCATGCGGCGCGCGCCAGCGAAATTCGTCGTTGGCATAATGCCGGGAATGATGGGAATGGAAACCCCGGCCGCCGCCACCGCATCGCGAAACCGCAAATGTGCGGGCGTATCAAATACAAATTGGGTGATCGCGCGGGTCGCGCCGGCATCGACTTTGGCTTTAAGCAGGTCAATATCATCGGCAAAGCTGCGCGACTCGGGATGTTTTTCGGGGTAAGCGCTAACTGTGATATCAAACCCACCGCGCGCCGAAATTGCCTGCACCAGTTCCACCGATCCGGCATAGCCGTCATCGTGCGGGGCAAAACCGCCCATGTCAGGCATATCACCGCGCAGCGCCACAATATGGCGCACACCGGCCTCGGCATAAGCCTCGACCACACTGTTGACTTCAGCGCGACTGGCGGCCACACAGGTCAAATGTGCCGCCGGCCGCAAGCGCGTTTCGTCAACCAGACGGCGCACACACGCATGGGTGCGGTCGCGCGTTGAACCACCCGCACCATAAGTCACCGACACAAATTCAGGGGCCAGCGGCTCCAAACGGCCTATGGCGCGCCAGAGCTTTTCTTCAGCTTCGGCTGATTTGGGCGGAAAAAATTCAAAGGAAATGCTGGTCATTCAGGCCTCCGCTTTCACGCCGGTCCAGATACCGACGACAAGGTCGCCGTCGCGTTTGGCGGGCAAATGCCGCGTTTCGACATTAAAAATATTGGCCTCACTCAACCACTCGATCACTTCGTCATCGGAAAACCCAAGCCGCCGATGGGCGTGTTCATCGCGCAAAACTTCAACCTCATGGGGCAAAAAATCAGCAATCAGTACGCGGCCCGAAGGCGCCAGCACACGCGCCGCCTCGCTAATGGCGCGCGCCGGGTCGTCAAGAAAATGCAACACTTGATGCACAATCACCACGCCGGCGGCACCGTCATCCAGCGGTACGTCAGCACAGTCCCCCTGGCGCACCTGACAATGCGTCCTTTCGGGATGGTCGAGGCGCGCGCGCGCAATCGTCAACATATTGGCATTGATATCAAAGCCGATCGCGCGGGCTGCATGTGACGCAAAAAGTTCAAGCATACGTCCTGTGCCCGTTCCCAAATCCACCAATAAGTCGCATTTTGTGTTCGACAAGATCGCCGTCACTTCGGCTTCGACCAGGTCTTCGTGAATATGACGGGCACGCAAATCATCCCAATCGGCGGCATTGGCGGCAAAATATTCCTGCGCGCGCGTAGCGCGTTCGGCGCGCACACGCTCAAGGCGCTCCCGGTCGCGCGTTAGAATTTGGTCATTGTCGGGCAACAGCGCAATGAGTTGATTGATCAAAGCATAATTCTCATTGCTCTCATTCAGGCGGTAAAACACCCAACTGCCTTCGGGAAACCGAACGACCAGCCCGGCATCTGCCAGCAATTTGAGATGGCGCGAAATGCGCGGTTGGCTTTGCAGCAGAGCTTGGGTCATTTCAGACACAGTCAGCTCGCCCGCCGACAAAATCGACAGGATCCGTAGCCGCGACGGCTCACCTGCCGCGCGCAAAATCGCCAATAAATCATCCATAAGTTTTCCCTACCAATTAATACATAAATATATCTTTATATGTCAAGAAATCTTGCCGTGCAGATACACCATTTTTAAGTTTTTTTTTGGGGCCAAACCGCCTAATTTCAAGTCACTGTCCGGGGTCGTGATTCGCTTGGCCCTTGGTTACAAACGACAAAAGTGAAGTAGTCTCTATGGTCAAATCCCAATTCATTCCTGTTCTTCTGGCGCTCGCGCTCACCGCATGCGCCGGCAATCAGACGACGACGTCGGAATTTGCCGACGACAATGATCCTTATGAATCGTTCAACCGGAAAATTTTTGCTGTAAATCTGGCGCTCGACCGCAGCGTTTTGAAACCGGTGGCCAAAAGCTATCTGAGTGTCCCGCAACCTGTCCGCACCTCGGTACGGAATTTCCGCAACAATCTCATTTCACCCGTGACACTGTCCAACGACACGCTTCAGGGTTCGTGGTCGCGCGCCGGTGTAACCATGTCTCGGCTGCTGATCAATTCGACCATTGGCGTTTTGGGTCTGTTCGATCCGGCAACGGCGATGGGGTTACCGCGCCACACGGAAGATTTCGGGCAAACACTGGCGGTCTATGGTGTGCCCGAAGGGGCGTATATGTATGTGCCGCTGCTGGGGCCGGGGCCACCGCGCGACATGGCCGGGTTAATTGTTGACACGGCCTTCAACCCCATCACCTATATGGGCGACAACCGCTTGGAAGGTGCCGCATTGTCATTTGCTGTCGGCGGCGTCGACTCGCGCGCCAATAATCTGGACGTGATCGACGAAATCGAGCGCAGTTCGGTCGATTTTTATGCCAGCGTGCGAAGCCTGTATCGACAAAACCGCGAGAGCGAAATCGCCAATGGCGAAACAAATCTGGACGATCTGCCAGATCTCGAAGATCTTGATAATTTCTAAACGGAGTTTCCAGTATGCGTTATTTTGTGCCCGCACTCATGCTCTCGCTGGCTGTTGGTTTGGCGGCTCCCGCATGGGCTGAAGACCGAGCAGCCGACGAAGCGCGGGCAAAAATATTCGTCACCGACATGGCTGACGAAGCCATTACCATTCTTAAAACGCAAACCACGCGCGAGGCCCGCGAAGCCGGATTTCGCAAATTGCTGAACGAGCGCGCCAATATGCGCCGCATTGCACGGTTCACGCTGGGGGCGTTTGCGCGCAAAATTTCCGACGAAGATTTCGCCACCTATCAGGAATTGCTGAACGAGCTTATCATCAAGGTTTATGCCAACCGCCTCGGCGAATATGGCAATGAGCAAGTCGTTGTGGGGCGCAGCCAGAGCAAAAAGAAGAATTTCATCGTCAAAAGCCAGATTGAATTCGACAATGGGCGCCAACCCATTGATGTTGACTGGTGGCTATACCGCGAAAAAGACGGCAGCTTCACCTTGTTCGATGTACGCGTCATTGGCGTGTGGATGGCGCAAGAACAGCGCGACAGTTTCGCCTCTGTCTTGAAAAACAATCGCGGCGACATTTCTGCTCTGCTCGGGCATATCCGCACGCAAATCGAGAACGGCGATAACGACGAGCCTACCGGTTAAACTGCTTGTATTTTATGCGTTTGGGAATTTCGGCATCGGCACCCAGACGACGCTTGCGGTCTTCCTCATAATCGGCGTAATTGCCCTCAAACCACTCGACATGGCTGTCGCCCTCAAAGGCCAGAATATGCGTTGCAATGCGGTCGAGAAACCAGCGGTCGTGGCTGATAATGACCGCGCAGCCGGCAAAGTTTTCCAGCCCCTCTTCCAGCGCACGCAAGGTCTCGACATCCAAATCATTGGTCGGCTCGTCAAGCAGCAGCAGATTGGCACCCGATTTCAGCATTTTGGCGAGATGCACGCGGTTGCGCTCACCCCCCGACAGGAGTCCCACTTTTTTCTGCTGGTCGCCGCCGCGAAAATTAAACGCCCCGACATAAGCGCGCGAGTTCATCTCGCGTTTGCCAAGCTCCAAAATATCCAGTCCGCCGGAAATTTCCTCCCACACGGTTTTGTCGTCTTCGAGGTTGTCGCGGCTCTGGTCAACATATCCCATCGCCACCGTGTCCCCGACCCGCAAATCGCCCGTGTCGGGCGTTTCGGAACCGGTCAGCATTTTGAACAGCGTGGTCTTGCCGGCACCGTTCGGGCCGATAACGCCGACAATTCCGCCCGGCGGCAAGCGAAAGGAAAGATTGTCGATCAACAGGCGATCGCCAAATCCTTTGCAGAGATTTTCAGCCTCCAGCACAATGCCGCCCAAACGCGGGCCCGATGGAATGGTGATCTGTGTGCGCCCGACATCCTCGCGGTCTTGGCTGGCCAGCAGGTCTTCATACGCCGTGACGCGCGCTTTGCTTTTGGCTTGGCGCGCCTTGGGTGACTGGCGGATCCATTCCAACTCGCGTGCCAGCGTGCGCTGCTTGGCTTCGTCTTCGCGCGCTTCTTGGGAGAGGCGCTTTTGCTTTTGCTCCAGCCAATCCGAATAATTGCCCTCATGCGGAATACCCTGCCCGCGATCAAGCTCCAGAATCCAGCCGGTAATCTGGTCGAGAAAATACCGGTCATGGGTCACCAACACCACCGTGCCCGCATAATCGGCCAAATGATGTTGCAACCAAGCGACGGTTTCGGCGTCCAAATGGTTGGTCGGCTCATCGAGCAGCAACAGGTCGGGCTTTTCCAACAATAGCTTGCACAGCGCCACGCGGCGCTTTTCGCCGCCGGAGAGGTTTTCAACATCGCTATCACCGGGCGGGCAACGCAGCGCATCCATGGCCTGCTCGACCTGACTTTCCAGATCCCACAAGTTCTGCGCGTCGATCTGATCCTGAAGTGCTGCCATTTCATCGGCCGTCTCGTCGGAATAATTCATCGCCAATTCATTATAGCGTTCGACCAAAGCCTGTTGTTCGCTGACGCCTTCCATGACATTGCCCAGCACGTTTTTGTCCGGGTTCAGTTGAGGTTCTTGTTCCAGATAGCCAACCCGCGCGCCCTCGGCAGCCCATGCCTCGCCCTGCACTTCCTTGTCGATTCCGGCCATGATTTTAAGCAGCGTCGACTTACCCGCGCCATTGACCCCGACAATGCCGATTTTGACGCCGGGCAGAAATGACAGGCGAATATCTTTCAAAACTTGTTTGCCGCCCGGATAGGTCTTGGACAATCTGTCCATGACATAAACATACTGATACGCCGTCATTGGATTTCCTTTTCCGTTAGCCCGAACGCTTTTGGCGTTCAGGCGCGCTTTTTTTCCCGTTCTGTTGTGCCATGTCGTGCCCCGCTCTGGCAACCAGCGTATCAGCCTC
>CAJXCG010000015.1 GCA_913051715.1 uncultured Rhodobiaceae bacterium | reverse complement strand
CCCGGGCCACCGCCCGCGCCTGGCCCCGTGCCGCCTTCAAAAGCTGCGTGCCCGAACTGGTCATAGGCCGCGCGGCTTTGTGGGTCTTTCAAAACCTCATAGGCCTCGGAAATTTCTTTGAACTTGCGCTCGGCGGCGGCATCACCCGGATTGACATCCGGATGATATTGCTTCGCCAGCTTGCGATAGGCTGATTTTAGCTCGGCATCTCCGGCCGCCCTTTTGACGCCAAGCAGGGCATAATAGTCCTCTTTTGCCATGCGGCGGCTCCTGATGCTGGACGGTTAAGATGCTTTTTGGTCGTCGGCGTCGTCTTCGGGGACTTCCTCGAAATCGGCGTCGACGATGTTCTCCTCGTCTTGAGCATCGGCCTCGGCGGCGGCTTCACCGGCGGCTTCTTGTTGTGCCTTATAAACCGCCTCGCCAATTTTCATCGCGGCCTGTGTGAGGGCTTGCGCCTTGGCCTCGATCTCCGCCTTGTCATCGCCCTCCAGCGCGGTACGCAAATCGGCAATCGCGGCTTCGGCGGCCTCGCGGTCTTCGGCCTCGACCGTGTCTTCGTTTTCAGAAATTGATTTTTCCGTCGCGTGGATCAGGCTCTCGGCATTATTGCGTATCTCGACAGACTCGCGACGCTCTTTATCCGCTGCCGCATTGGCCTCGGCATCCTTGACCATTTGCTCGATATCATCGTCGGACAGCCCGCCCGACGCCTCGATGCGAATGGCCTGTTCTTTGCCCGTTGCCTTGTCGGTAGCCGACACATTGACAATGCCATTGGCATCAATGTCGAAAGCAACTTCGATTTGCGGCACACCGCGCGGGGCGGGCGGCAGACCCTCAAGGTTGAACTGACCCAGATTTTTATTGTCGGCGGCCATTTCGCGCTCGCCTTGGCACACGCTGATGGTCACGGCCGATTGGTTGTCATCGGCGGTGGAAAAAACTTGCGACTTTTTTGTCGGAATGGTGGTGTTGCGGTCGATCAAGCGGGTGAACACACCGCCCAGCGTTTCAATGCCCAGCGACAGAGGGGTCACGTCGAGCAGCAGCACGTCTTTTACATCGCCCTGCAACACGCCCGCCTGAATGGCCGCGCCCATGGCGACCACCTCATCGGGGTTCACGCTCATATTCGGCTCTTTGCCGAAAACCTGTTTTACAAATTCGCGGATGCGTGGCATGCGGGTCTGTCCGCCCACCAGAACAATCTCATCGATCTCGCTGGCGGACATGCCGGCATCTTTCATGGCGTCCTCGCAAGGCTTGCGCGTGCGCTGCACCAATTCTTCGACCATGGCCTCGAATGCGGCGCGCGTCAGCTTGAGGTTCAGATGTTTCGGCCCCGACGCATCAGCGGTAATGAACGGCAGATTGACTTCCGTCTGGCTTGATGAAGACAGCTCGATTTTGGCTTTCTCAGCCGCCTCTTTCAGGCGTTGCAGCGCCAGCTTGTCGCCACGCAAATCAATGCCGTTTTCCTTTTGAAATTCTTCCGCCAGATGGTCAACCAGTGCAATGTCGAAATCTTCACCGCCCAAAAACGTGTCGCCATTGGTTGATTTGACCTCGAACACACCATCGCCGATTTCGAGGATCGACACATCAAATGTGCCGCCGCCCAAATCATAAACCGCGATTGTCTGGCCGTCATTTTTGTCGAGACCATAGGCGAGCGAGGCTGCCGTCGGCTCGTTAATAATCCGCAAAACCTCAAGCCCGGCAATTTTGCCCGCATCTTTGGTGGCTTGTCGTTGCGCGTCGTTAAAATAGGCCGGCACGGTGATGACGGCCTGTTCGACTTTTTCGCCAAGATAGCTCTCGGCGGTTTCTTTCATTTTTTGCAAAATAAAGGCAGAAATTTGCGACGGCGAATATTTCTCATCGGCTGCGTTCACCCACGCATCGCCATTATCGGCGGCAACAATTTCATACGGCACCATATCCATGTCTTTTTTGGTCGCCGGATCGTTAAATGTACGCCCGATCAGGCGCTTAATGGCAAATAATGTGTTGCGCGGATTGGTTACGGCTTGGCGTTTGGCGGGTTGACCGATCAAGCGCTCATTTTCATCCGTAAAAGCCACCATAGAGGGCGTCGTGCGTGCGCCTTCCGCATTTTCAATAACCTTCGGCGTGCTGCCATCCATGACCGACACACATGAATTCGTTGTGCCCAAGTCAATTCCGATTACTTTACCCATTTTGCGCCTCTTTTGCTTATCCGCTCACATACACGTCATTCAGGGCTTGCGCGTTTCAAGCTGCGCGCCTTTCCAACCCCGGCTAAAAATGTATATAGGAATGAGACATTGGTGCTGCAAGGCTGGAGGCACAATATTCATGCGTGAAAATAAAGTCGCTGATGCGCTGGGCCCGGGCACGGTTTATCATGCCGAATATTGGGACGAAGCCGCGCAAAACGACATTTTGGCGGCGCTCGGCCAAATTATCGACGCCGCGCCGCTATTTGTGCCGCGTATGCCGCGCACCAATCAACCATGGTCGATCACCATGACCAATGCCGGTGCGCTGGGTTGGGTGTCGGATCGCCAAGGCTATCGCTATCAGCCGCACCACCCTGAAACCGGTGAAAACTGGCCGAAAATCCCGAATTCTTTGCTGCAATTATGGGATGATGTTACGGGCTATCCGGCGCCGCCTGAATGTTGTCTGATAAATTATTACGCCGCGCCCAAAGCCAAAATGGGCTTGCACCAAGATCGCGATGAACAAGCGCTGGATGCGCCTGTTGTGTCCATTTCGTTGGGGGATACGGGGGTTTTTCGCATGGGTGGGGAAGAACGGCGTGGGCCAACGCGCTCCATCCGCCTGCACAGCGGCGATGTATTTGTGTTTGGCGGGCCGTCGCGCATGAATTTTCATGGAATTGACCGGGTTTTGCACGGCTCGTCGCAACGCCTGGCCGCAACGCGCCATTTTGCCCAAGGGGGACGGATAAACCTGACGTTACGCCGTGTTAACCCGCAACAGGCGGGGTGAGCCTCTAATCGTCTTTGGCAATGCCCACTTTGGCGGGGCGCAACAGACGCTCATCCATCACATAACCGGTTTCGATGACCTCGATAATCGTGCCCGCGGGCTGGCCGGTGCCGGGTGCCTCGAACATGGCTTCGTGCTGGTTTGGGTCGAATTTTTCGCCCATTGGCGATAGTGGTTGCACTTTATGACGGCCCAAGCTGGCAATCAGATCGCGTTCGGTCGCCGCGACGCCCTCGAGCAGCGATTTTGCTGCGTCGGGCAGGGTTTCTTGGTCTAATTCGGCGACGGCGCCAAGGGCGCGCTGCAAATTATCGGCAACCCCCAGCATGTCGCGGGCAAAGCTTGCGGCACCATATTTGAGAGCCTCGGCGCGGTCGCGGTCGGCGCGGCGTCGGGTGTTTTCCAATTCGGCCAGCGCCCGCAATAATTGGTCATTGGTCTCCGCGAGACGGTCTTCAAGTGACGGCTCGGCCACCTCCTCTTGTGCCGGTTCGCTGCTTTCAGAGGTTGCATCTTGTGCCTCGTCCGGGCTTGCAGTATCAGCCGACGGCCCGGCTTCGGCGCGTGCATCTTTTTCGAGCTCAGGCTTGTGATCAGACTTGGCGTCAGGCTTGGCGTCAGGTTTTTCGTCTTCGGTCATGGTGTCTTCCTAATCTGGTTTTGGCCCCTCGGTCAACTGAGCAATTTGGTCACCACTTGTGCCGTGTGGTCGACCATGGGAATGAGGCGCGCATAATTGCTGCGCGTCGGCGCAATAACGCCCAAAACCCCGACAATATGGCTGTCGCTATTGCGGTAGGAACTGATGATCAGCGAGGAGCCGGACAAAGAAAATAGCGGCGTTTCAGAACCGATAAAAATACGTACGCCCTCGCTGTCCTCGGCTTCTGACAAAAGATTTATCAACTCTTCCTTGCGTTCGAGATCCTCGAATAAAAGCCGCACGCGCTCAAGGTCTTCCATTGCGCCAATATTGTTCAGAAGATGCGCCTCGCCGCGCACGATTAGCGATTTTGCCAGCGTATCTTGTGCCGCGCGCTCGCCCTCGTCAGTACCCGCCCAAGACGCCAGACCCGCCGTGACGATTTGCGCGGTCAATGCGCCCAGTTCAGCGCGCAAATGTTCCAACTCGCTTTGCGCTTCGCGGCGCAATTCTTCCAACGTGCGCCCTTTCAGCCGCGCGTTAAGATAATTACTGACCTCGGTGAGCGTGGCGGGCAGCAGGTCGCGCGGCTTCGGGATCACACGGTTTTCAACCTGATTGGCGTCGTCGACCAGAATGACCAGAATTTGGTCATCGGAAATTGGCGTGAACTCAATATGTTTGATAATCGGGTCGGCCCCCGGCGACAACACCAGGCCGGCACATTGGCTGAGGCCCGAAAGACTGTCGACGGCTTGGCGCAGCAAATGTTCGGCACCCAGATCGGCCTGCGTGTCGGCGGCGATCATATCGCGTTCTTCCGCCGTTAATTCGCTGACCTGCAACAGGCCGTCGATAAACAGACGCAACCCGCTTTGCGTCGGCATGCGCCCGGCCGAGACATGCGGCGCGTATAAAAGACCTGAACGCTCCAGCTCGGCCATGGTCGCGCGGATCGAGGCGGGCGAGAGTTGCGGTTCGAGAACCTCCGACAACACGCGCGACCCTACCGGAGCACCTGTTTCCAGATAACTTTCCACAATCTGGCGAAAAATCAGTCGCGCGCGTTCATTGAGCGAAGCAAGATTACTCATAATGTTTTATTTAAGCGTCCAACTGCCGCTTGTGAAGGCTTTGTGTACACGCTAAATATGTGCCGAAGCACAGAGGAAATTTTATGAGTTTTTCACGCCCCTCGGGTCGCGCGCCCGATGCCATGCGCACCGTTAGCCTGACACGCAATGTGTCCAAGCATGCAGAAGGTTCCTGTCTGGTCAAATTTGGCGACACACATGTATTGTGCACCGCCAGCCTTGAGGAGCGCGTGCCACCATGGTTGCGCGGCAAAGGACAGGGCTGGGTGACGGCGGAATACGGCATGCTGCCGCGCGCGACTGGCGACCGCATGCGCCGCGAAGCCAGCGCCGGCAAACAATCGGGCCGCACGCAGGAAATTCAACGCCTGATCGGGCGCTCGCTGCGCGCCGTCGTGAATATGAAGGCGCTGGGCGAAAACCAGATCAGCCTTGATTGCGATGTCATTCAGGCTGATGGCGGCACGCGCACCGCGTCGATCACGGGCGCGTGGGTGGCTTTGCATGATTGCATTGAGGTGATGCGCGCGCGCGGGCTGGTTTCCGGCGATGTCTTGACGGACCAGGTGGCTGCCATTTCGTGCGGCATTTATAACGGCGTGCCGGTCGCCGATCTTGATTATGCCGAAGACAGCGTGGCCGATACGGACGCCAATTTTGTCATGACCGGCTCCGGCGATATTGTGGAAATTCAGGCGACCGCTGAAAGCGTGGCGTTTGACGAAGCCGCGTTTATGGAACTGATGCGCTTGGCGCGCCAGAGCATTGAGGCGCTGGTGGTGCAGCAAAAACAGGCCGTGGCGCAATGACCCAGACGCGCCGCCGTTTCGACGCCACCGAGCTTATCGTCGCCAGCCACAATAAGGGTAAAATTTCCGAAATTGGCGACTTGCTCGAACCGTTCGGCGTGACGTCAGTCGGGGCCGATGCGCTGGGCCTGCCTGAACCGGAAGAAACCGGGTCTGATTTTATTGCCAATGCCGTGTTAAAGGCGCGCGCCGCCGCCATGGCAACCGGACGCCCGGCGCTGGCCGATGATAGCGGGCTGGCGGTCGATGCGTTGGATGGGGCGCCGGGCATATATTCGGCGCGCTGGGCACAAACGCCCGATGGCGTGCGCGATTTTGATTTTGCCATGCGGAAGCTCGAAGTGGCGCTGTCGCAAAAGCCGGATTCCCCGCGAACGGCGCAGTTCATCTGTGCGTTGAGCCTTGTTTGGCCCGACGGCCATGCGGAAAGTTTTGAAGGCCAAGTTGCCGGTACGCTGGTTTGGCCGATGCGCGGGGCGAACGGGTTTGGGTATGATCCGATTTTTCTGCCGCTTGGCGGTGACCTGACATTTGGCGAAATGGACCCGCAAGCCAAACATGCCATTTCGCACCGCGCCGATGCTTTCGCTCAGCTTGTGGCCGGGTGTTTTGGTGGCTGAAGCCCCCCAGCTTGGGGTTTACATCCATTGGCCGTTTTGCGCGGCCATCTGCCCCTATTGCGATTTCAACGTTCATCCGGTGCGCGACATGCAGACCGCCGATTGGCGTGTCGGCTATTTTCGCGCGCTTGAGCACGCGCAACATTTGCGCGCGCATGGCCCGGTCGAAACGGTGTTTTTCGGCGGCGGCACGCCCTCGCTCATGCCGCCCGAATTGATCGGGGATCTATTGGCCGACATTGACCGGCGCTGGGGGCTGGCGGCGGATGCGGAAGTTTCGCTGGAAGCCAATCCAGTTTCGGCCCCGCAAAGCCATTTGCAAGCGCTGAGGGCGGCGGGCATTAACCGCCTGTCTCTGGGCGTTCAGGCTTTCGACGCGGCGGCGTTGAAATTTCTGGGGCGTACCCATTCGGTCGCGCAAGCCCGCACGGCGTTTGAGGCTGCGGGCGGGATTTTTGACCGCGTGTCGCTCGACCTGATTTATGCGCGCCCGGGACAAACTTTGGCAGAATGGGCCGACGAATTGGCGCGCGCCTTGGCGCTGGCGCCAGCCCATATGTCGCTCTATCAGTTGACGATTGAGCCCGATACGCCGTTTTTCAAACGCCACGCCGCCGGCAAATTTATCATGCCGGACGAAGCCTTGGCAGCGGATATGTATGAACTCACACAAGCAAGCTGCGCCGCTGCGGGTCTGCCGGCTTATGAGGTTTCCAATCACGCGCGGGCGGGCCATGCGTGTCGGCACAATATGGCAAGCTGGCGCGGTGGCGATTATCTGGGCATCGGGCCGGGCGCGCATGGGCGCGTGAGCACGGGCCGCGGGCGGGTGGCGACCCGCGCGCTTGCCAAGCCTGCGGCGTGGCTTGAAAGCCTTGCCGATGGTGTCGATGGTGCCGATGGCATGGCCGAGACGCGCTTATTGGGGCACGAAGACGTGCATGCCGAAACCGTGTTGCTGGGTCTGCGCCTTGTCGAGGGTGTGCCCATGTCGCGCCTTGAGGCGTTGGGCGTGCCGCTCGATGCGGGCCGCATTGCAGATTTGCGCGCCGCAGGACTGCTTGAGGCGAACCCGCAAAACCTTGCCGTCACGCAGGCAGGCCGTCTGCTGCTCGACCGGATTACTGACGCGGTATTGGCAGATTGATCGGCGTCGCGCCACCCAAGGCCGCGCCGTCGCTCTCTTCGGGACGCGTCGCGCGCTGGGTTTGCAAGGTCGCCGCCAGCGCCAAGGCTGCTTGCATGCGCCGGTCGCGCTCGACAAAACTGGTCGGGGCCGGACTGATGAGAACCGTTTTTTTGCGCCGTATTTCATGCACCGCCAGACCCCGCTCGGCCAGCCCGTCCGGGGTCAGCCGCAAAATACCGTCAATGCCGGCGAACCCGTTGGGGTCGGTCAGTGTTTGTGGGCGAAATGGCGCGTTCCGGTGAACCGCCGACAACCGCGCTGCCAGCGCTACGGCGTCATAGGCAATGCTCGCCAAGCGCGCGGGCTGGGTCTGGAATTTGTCGACATAATGGTCTGAAAATTTGCGCCACAAGCCGGCTTCGGGGGCAGCATACCAGCCACCATGCAAGGGCGGTTCTTGGCCCAGTTCCGGGTCATCCCACAAGCCTGTGCCGACAAATTTTACGCGCCGCGGGTCAACATCGAAATACGGCAAAAGCGGCGCAAGATTACGCAGCGCCAGCCCGCCCTCCGGCATAAACACGGCATCATAGGGAATTTCGCCCAGCGTTTCGACGCGCTTGAGCGCTTCGTAATTCGACACAAGTTCGGGCGCGATGTCGCGAATGGCGTCAAATAATTTCTCGGGCGCGGTGCCGGGCGGCGCCAGCAGCGTGGCTTCTTCTTCCAGCCGCGCCATTTCTGCCCCATGCGCGGCGCGGCGGGTTTCATATTGCGCCAGACGTTTGACGGGCTCGAACATGCCCGGTGCGTCGGGCGGGTAAATCTCGACCTGCACCAATTCGCCGCCATAGCGGGTGATGCGCTCATTCAGCGTGCGCCCCAAGCGCTCGCCATAGGCGCCTTCAGGCAATAATGCGCCAAAGCGCGTCAGCCCTTGGCCGATTGTTTGGGCGATGGCACGCTCGATATTGTCTTCCGGTATGAAGCCCAGAAGCCAGATATTTTTGCTGGCAACCGAGCGGTCATTTGAAAATGCCAGTGCCGGCACATTGGTGCCCGCCAGCACAGGCGTGACGGCTTGAACCGAGGTTGCAAATAATGGCCCGATAATCAAATCCGTGCCCGCCGCCAATGCCGTGCGCGCGGCAATTTGCGCGCCGGTCGGTGTGCCGGCCGTGTCCTGCACGCGCAGCAAAATCTCGGGGCGGGCGACATCAAACAGCGCAAGCTGGGCCGCTTGCAACAGCGTGGTCGCCAGCGCACGCACATTTTCATCAGCGCTGCTCATGGGCAATAATAAGGTGATGGTGACGGCACCCGCCGGGCGCGGCGGCACATTTGGCATTGGCAGGTCGTAAGGGTCAAAGGCATTGGGCGCAAAAATGTCCGACTGTGCGGGTGCGCCGGAAAAAGCGTCGGTCGCCGTTTGCGCCCGGGATACGGGCTGCGGCGGTGTTTGCGGATTGGTCGGCGTGCGCGCCGTCGCCGCGCCGGAAGCTGTTGTGAGCCTGTCCGTGCTTGCCCGCTCTTGCGGTGCGCCGCAGCCAGCCAAAACCAGGCCCAGCATCACCAGCGCAAGGCCGCGGCGCGGGTTCGGCGTTGAAAACAAAGCGGTAAAAATATTGGCTGTTGGCATGCTTGCTACCTTGAAGTTTAGCGTGTGGCCGCGTCGATATTTGTACAGCTATCGCTGCCGTCCGCGCAAGTAAACAGCTTGCGGTTTTTGCGCGTATCGCGCGCCGGCGCGGATTGGGGCTTGCCATCGGGCAAAAACAGGCTTTTGCTTGAGCCATGGAAACGCCGACCTCCGCTGCCGCGCCGCTTGCGCCGGGCCTTTATGTCGTCGCCACGCCCATCGGCAATGCGCGCGACATTACCTTACGTGCGCTCGATGTGCTGCACGGCGTCGATGTCATTTACTGCGAAGATACCCGGGTGACGGGCAAGCTGGCAGCGCTGCACGCGATTAAAACCAGACGGCGCGCGTATCACGAACATAATGCAAGCGCGATGCGCCCCAAAATTCTGGCTGAATTGGCCGCCGGTAAAAGTTTGGCGCTGGTGAGCGATGCCGGCACGCCGCTGATTTCCGATCCCGGCCAGCCGCTTATTCGCGCCGCACGCGCTGCCGGTCATGGCGTGTATGCCGTGCCGGGCGCATCGGCCCCGATTGCTGCGTTGAGCGTGGCGGGTCAGGCCACCGACCGATTTACCTTTGTCGGATTTTTGCCGACCAAATCCGGGCGGCGGCGGCAAGCCTTGGCCGAGCTTGGCGACCAGAGCGGCACGCTGGTTTTGTTTGAAGCGCCGCGTCGCCTGCGCGCGCTATTGGCCGATATTGTCGACCAATTTGGTGACCGCGAGGTTTCGCTGGCGCGTGAATTGACCAAGAAATTCGAGACCGTCATCAGCGCCCCGGCCAGCGCGCTGGCGGATCAGCTGGATGATGACATGTTGCGCGGCGAGTGCGTGGTGCTTGTGGCCCCAGCGCCGCGCCCGACCCTGCCCGATGGCGATCGGCTGGATGCGCTGCTGGAACCGGCGCTTGAGGCTTTGTCGCTGCGCGATGCTGTCAGCGAGGTTGCCAGCGCCACCGGTCTGGCGCGGCGCAGCGTTTATGACCGCGCGCTGGCACTCAATAAAAAGAAGAAAAACCCACATGCGACAAGCCAAAAACAGACAACGCGGCAAGATACGTAATGCCCTGCGCCGCCGCCGACAGCGCGCCTTCAAACACGGGCGCTGGGCCGAGACCTATGCGCGCTGGGCGCTGTTTGCCAAAGGATATCGTTTGCTGGCGAAAAACTTTCGCCACCCGCTGGGTGAGGTTGACCTTATCTTGCGCCGCGGCGGGGTTTTGGTTTTCGTCGAAGTTAAATTTCGCGACGACCACAAGGCGGGCGCCTATGCCGTGTCGCCGACGCAGTGGCGGCGCATTGCGGCAGGTGCCAGCGGCTTTGTGGCGCGCCACCCCCAATTTGCGGGTTTTGCTTGGCGGTTTGATCTGTTTATCGTGAGCCGCACCGCGCGCTGCCAGCACAAGAAAAATTTCTGGCGCCCTTGAGCCAACACGCGATTTCGGGGAAAGTGGCGGGCGCGGCGCGCATTTGTGCGCCGTAAGGGAAAGGAATGTTCATGGGCTTACGTGTTGGTCTGCAAATGGATCCGATTGCCGATATTGATATTGCCGGCGATACAAGTTTCGCGTTGGCGCTCGAGGCACAGGCGCGTGGTCATGAGCTTTTTTTCTACGAGCCCGATCGCCTGGCGATGCGCGACGGCACGGTCAGCGCCGCCCTTCAACCCCTGAAAGTGGCCGACCAGCTTGGCGCGCACTATGAATTAGGCGCCCCCCTACTGACTGATTTGCGCGATCTTGACGTGATTTTAATGCGTCAGGACCCGCCCTTCGACATGCATTATATTTCGGCCACGCACATGCTGGAGCGCGTGCATCCCGAAACGCTTGTGGTCAATGATCCGGTCGCCGTCCGCAATGCGCCGGAAAAAATATTTCCCGTGCGCTTTGCCGGTTTGCTGCCCGACACGCTGATCACCCGCGATGTTGAGGCGTTGAAAGCGTTTCGCGCCGAGTTTGGAGACATTATTTTAAAGCCGGTATTTGGCAATGGCGGCGCGGGCATTTTTCGCATCGGGCCGGAGGATGAAAATTTCGGCGCGCTGATCGAGATGTTTTTGCACACCGATCGCGAGCCGATTATCGCGCAGCGTTATTTGCCGCAAGTGCGCGCGGGCGACAAGCGCGTCATCCTTGTCGAAGGCGAGGCGGTGGGCGCGCTGAACCGTGTGCCGGCGGCAGGCGACGCGCGCGCCAATGTGCATGTGGGGGGCACGCCGGAAGCGGCGGGCCTCACCGACCGCGACCTTGAGATTGCCCATGAGATTGGGCCGGTTTTGCGCGATTTGGGCATTGTGTTTGCCGGGATCGATATTATCGGTACGCATTTGACCGAAATAAACGTGACCTCGCCGACATGTATTCGCGAAATCAAAGCCTTTGGCGGTCCCGATATCGCGGCGATGATATGGGATGCCATCGAGACGCGGCGCGCGCTAGGCGTTTTGTTTTAGATAATTTTCCTGACGCGCCAGCGTGTCCACCGAGATGGTGCGGGTGATGCCGCTTTCGCTGTTGATGATGCGCGCATGGGGGAGATTATTGAACTGGGTAATTTCCGTGACCTGCCAGGTCGAAACAAAGGCTTCCGCAGAAGCTTTCTCGGCAATGCCGAGTGCCCGAAAAATCCGTTTTTTCCCCGCCAGCGGCTCGACGAAATAATCGCCGACCTCGACACTCACTTCTTTTTTGCCAAACATCTATGGCCCCTTACGCAACACAACCTACTGTATATGGGTAAATTATGTTACGTAAGTATATATAAATGTACAAGCCGCACGCGGGCCCAGCAAAAAATAAAAAGAATGGAGCGCCACATGGTTGCACATATCAAGACGGTCGCTTTTCTCGGCGTTGACTCGGTCACGGTCGACGTTCAGGTGCATTTGGCGCCGGGCCATAACGCTTTCACCGTTGTTGGCTTGCCCGACAAGTCCGTGGCCGAAAGCTACGAGCGTGTGCGTGCGGCACTGTCGGCCATGGGGCTGGCACTGCCTTATGAACGCATTACCATAAATCTTTCGCCGGCGGATCTGCCCAAGGAGGGCAGTCATTACGATCTGCCTATTGCGCTTGGCCTGTTGGTGGCGATGGGCGGGCTGACCGCCGAACAGGTGGCACCGTTTGTTGTCATGGGCGAATTGGCGCTTGATGGTGCCTGCACGCCCGTGCCCGGGGCGCTGCCCGCAGCGATGGCGGCACTGGAAAATAAATGCGGGTTGATTTGCCCTGCCGCGTGCGGGCCGGAGGCGGCGTGGTCAGGTCTGGCGCGACCCGGTCAGCCGGGTATCGTGGCGGGTGATTCCTTGCTGCAAATCGTCAATCATTTGCGCGGTACGCATCTTATAAGCCCGCCCGAAGTTGTCGTCGAGCAGGCTTCCGTCGAGGCGCTCGATATGGCTGATATTCGCGGCCAAGGCGAGACCCGCATGGCGTTGGAGGTCGCCGCGGCAGGCGGGCATAATTTGTTGATGAACGGCCCACCCGGCGCGGGCAAGTCGATGCTCGCCTCGCGTTTGCCCGGTATTCTGCCAAGGCTGACGCCGCGCGAGCGCCTTGAAATCAGCTTGATCGAGAGCCTTGGCGCGCAGCGTGGTGGCGTGCGCTTGGCGCATCAACGCCCGTTTCGCGCGCCGCATCATTCGGCGAGCATGGCCGCGCTGGTCGGCGGCGGACGCCATGCGCGTCCGGGCGAGATCTCGCTGGCGCATAATGGCGTGCTGTTTCTTGACGAGTTGCCGGAATTTCCACGCCAAGCGCTTGATGCCCTGCGCCAGCCGATTGAAACCGGGGCGGTATCACTCGCGCGCGCCGAGGTGCATATTAGTTATCAAGCGCGTTTCCAACTGGTCGCCGCCATGAACCCGTGCCGCTGCGGATACGCCGAGGATCCGGATTTGGCGTGTCATCGGCTGCCGATTTGTCGTCAGGAATATCTCGGGCGCCTGTCGGGGCCGCTTTTGGATCGCTTTGACCTGCGCGTCAATGTGCCGCCCGTGCCGCTATTTGAAATGATGGGCGGTGAAAAGGGTGAAGCAAGCACGGATATTGCCGCGCGGGTCGGCGCGGCGCGCGAAGTTCAGATGGCACGGCAAAACTGCCTGAACGCGCATTTGGACGGCGAGGCTCTGTATCAGCATGGCGCGCCGGATTCTGCGGGTCAGAGCCTACTTGACCGCATTGCCGACACAAAAAAACTAAGCGCGAGAGGGTTTAATCGCATCTTGCGCGTCGCCCGCACGCTGGCAGATCTTGACCATCGCGACAGCCCCAATGCGGAAAATATCGCCACGGCGATACGCTGGCGCGATGTGGCGCTTTAACGCGCTGGTAAGACGAACAGGCTTTGTGTTATATAATGTCACAAAACTGTAAAACGAATAGCTGCATAAAGCGGCTGGTGACACCATGACAGATCAAATTTTCTCGCCCGACCCGCAGATTCCCGGTTGGCTTTTTGACGCAAGCGACCTCCCGGTTTTTGAACAACGCGGGCCCCTGACCGTGCGCCTGGCGCGCAATGCGGTCGAGGTAGAGGCTGTACAAGCATTGCGCTACCAGATTTTCTACGAGGAAATGAGCGCGCGTCCCAGCGCGGCGCAGGCCCGTGCGGCGCGCGATTTCGACGATTACGACGCGATCTGCGATCATTTGATTTTAACCACGCGCGCTGCGACCGAGCATGTCACGCCGGCCGCGCATCTGCCAAGCGGTGAAACCATTGTTGGCTGCTATCGCCTGTTGCGCCAGTCGGTCGCCGAAACCCATGGCGGATTTTACAGCGCCGATGAATTTGATCTTGGCCCGATGCTGGCAAATGCCGGACGCGGCCTCAATATCATGGAATTGGGACGCTCTTGCGTCGCGCCGGAATATCGCACAAAGCATGGCATAGATCTGATGTGGCACGGGCTGGGCGCCATGGTGTCGCATTACGGCATTGACGCCATGATGGGATGCGCGAGTTTTGCGGGCACCGACATAGACGCGCTGGCCGTGCCGCTCAGCTATCTTTATCACACGCGCCGGACGCTGGGCCCGTGGGAGGTGCGTGCGCTGCCCGAGCGCTTTGTCGATATGAATATTGTGCCACCCGATGAGATCAGTGAACGCGCAGCCTTGCGCGCCATGCCGCCCGTATTGCGTGGTTATGTTCGTACCGGCTGCATGATCGGCAATGGCGCGGTGATCGACCATCAGTTCCAGACGGTAGATGTGTTCGTATTGATGCCTTTAACCGCGGTCGAAGACCGCTATATGGCGCGCTACGGGCAGGCCAGTTAAAGTTCGATTTTTTCCAAGCCGTATGCGGCAATCGCCGCCATATTGAGCACTTCCGTTGCGGTTGCCCCAATGCGTGCAATTTGTACCGACTGGTTCAGCCCCATCAAAATCGGCCCAATAAGCGTGGCGTTGCCTAGTTCTTCCAGCATTTTCGTTGAAATAGAGGCCGAGTGAATGGCGGGCATAACCAGAACATTGGCGGGTTCCGACAGGCGGCAGAACGGATAGCGGCTCATGGCTTCGCGGTTCAGCGCGACGTCTGCGGCCATCTCGCCATCATATTCAAAATCCACATTGCGGCTGTCCAAAATGCGTACAGCTTCGCGCACATATACCGAGCGGTCGCCTTCGGGGTGCCCGAATGTCGAATAGGCAAGCATGGCAACGCGGGGTTCATGGCCCAGCGCGCGCGCGGTTGCGGCTGACTGCACGGCAATATCGGCAAGCTCTTCAGCGCTCGGCATGTCGATGACATTTGTATCCGCAACCAAAACCGTGCGCCCGCCGCGCGCAATCAGCATGGAAATGCCCACAACCCGATGCCCCGAGCGCGGGTCGATAACTTGCGAAACTTCTTCCAGCGTAATCGAATAGCTGCGCGTCACACCTGTAACCATGGCATCGGCATCGCCATTAACAAGCGCACAGGCCCCGAAAATATTGCGGTCATTGCTAACCAGCCGGAAGCAGTCGCGGTAAAGGCGCCCCTGCCGCTGTAATTTGCGGAACAAAAACTCAGCATACGCGTCGCATTGTGTGGCGGTGCGCGTGTCGCGGATCTCAATATCGGTGCGTGCCTCAAGGCCCAGTTCAGCCATATTGGCGCGCACAATATCTTGCGTACCAATCAAAATCGGTTCACCCAAGCCGAGGTCTTTATAGGCAATGGCCGCGCGGATGACCTGTTCTTGTTCGCCTTCGGCAAAGATCATGCGTTTGGCGTTCTTGCGCGACTTGTTCATGATGATTTGCAGCGAACTGGCCGCCGGATCAAGGCGCGCCGAAAGCCGGTCACGATAGGCCTCAACATCGACAATCGGCGCGCGTGCCACGCCGCTATCCATTGCTGCGCGCGCAACCGCGGGCGGGATATCACGAATGAGTCGGGGGTCGAACGGCACCGGAATAATGTAACGCGGCCCAAAACGCGGGCGCTCGCCCTGATAGGCGGCGGCGACTTCGTCCGGCACGTCTTCGCGCGCCAGCATGGCCAGCGCCTCGGCGCAGGCAATTTTCATATCGTCATTAATCGTGGTTGCCCGCACATCTAATGCACCGCGGAAAATATACGGAAAGCCCAAAACATTATTGACCTGATTGGGATAATCCGAGCGCCCCGTGGCAATAATTGCATCGTCACGAATGGCGGCCACCTCTTCGGGGGTGATTTCCGGGTCGGGATTTGCCATGGCGAAAATAATCGGATTGTCGGCCATATCGCGCACCATTTCTTCGGTCATGGCCCCCTTCACCGACAGCCCCAGAAAAACATCCGCGCCTTTCAGCGCATCGGCCAGCGTGCGCGCCTCAGTGTCAACCGCGTGCGCTGATTTCCACTGGTTCAGCCCTTCTTTGCGGCCCTTATATATGACGCCTTTGGTGTCGCATAAAATCGCGTTTTCGGCGGGCAGCCCCATGGCCTTGATCAGTTCAAGACAGGCAATGCCAGCCGACCCGGCGCCATTAACGGCAATTTTGATGTCCTTAATATCGCGCCCCGTCAGATGCAGCGCATTAATCAGGCCCGCCGCGCAGATAATGGCGGTGCCGTGCTGGTCGTCGTGGAAAACCGGAATGTCCATCAATTCGCGTAATTGCTGTTCGATGATAAAACAATCGGGCGCGCGAATATCTTCCAGATTAATGCCGCCAAAAGACGGTCCCAAATGTTTGACCGCGTCGATAAAGGCGGTCGGGTCTTCGGTGTCGACCTCAAGATCAATCGAGTCGACATCGGCAAAGCGCTTGAACAAGACGGCCTTGCCTTCCATGACGGGCTTGGCGGCCAACGGGCCGAGATTGCCCAGCCCCAAAATCGCTGTGCCGTTGGAAATCACGGCCACCATATTGCCGCGCGAGGTGTAGTCGTAAGACGTCTCGGGATTGTCGGCAATCGCCTGCACCGGCACGGCAACACCCGGCGAATAGGCCAGCGACAGGTCGCGCTGGGTTGCCATGGGTTTTGTCGGGCTAATTTCGAGCTTGCCCGGCTTGCCACGCGTGTGAAAGCGCAGGGCTTCCTGGTCGGTGAAACTCTTGGTTGTGTCACTCATCGTAATTCCAATTCAGATAAAACGTCTCTCTTGTAGGGCTTTGTTCGTGGCAATACAAGGCGCGCACCGGATAAACCTAAATAATATCGATGGCTAAGCTGCCTGCGGCGTTTTCCTGACGCGGCACCTCTGATAGGGTAGCGCTATGACTGCTTCTGCCAAGCCTGCCAGTGCTTCTGCCGCCACGCCGATGATGGCGCAATATCTCGAAATAAAAGCCGCGCATGAAGATGCGCTGCTGTTTTACCGAATGGGCGATTTTTATGAGCTTTTTTTCGACGATGCCGTTGCTGCCGCGGCCACACTCGACATCACCCTGACCCAGCGCGGCCAGCATTTGGGTCAGGATGTGCCCATGTGCGGGGTGCCCGTGCACGCGGCCGAAACCTATCTGGAGCGGCTCATCCGTCACGGCCACCGCGTTGCCGTGTGCGAGCAGATGGAAGACCCGGCCGAGGCCAAAAAACGCGGGTCCAAAGCCGTCGTGCGCCGCGATGTGGTGCGCCTTGTCACGCCGGGTACATTGAGCGAAGAAGCGCTGCTGGATGCGCGCGAAAGTAATTTTCTCGCCGCGCTGGCGCCCGTGGGCGACGATTTGGCGCTGGCTTGGCTCGAAATGTCGACCGGGGCTTTTTGTGTGTGTCACACCGATGCCGAGGGGCTTGGCGCGCTTCTGGCGCGGCTGTCGCCGAGCGAAATTTTGCTGCCCGGCGATGCCGCGCATTTGGGTGTCGCGCGCCATGACTATCCGGTGCTGGAAACCGAAATTGTCTCGTCTGAGCGTGCCGGACATATTTTGAGCGATTATTTCAATGTCGCCAAACCGGTCATGCTGGGCGATATGTCGCGCGCGCAAATCGCCGCTTGCGGCACCCTGCTGGCCTATTTGCAGCGCACCCAAATCGCGCAAATGCCGCGCCTTGCCCGTCCACTTATCGAAGCCCCGGGGCATCATTTGGGGCTTGATGCGGCCACGCGCGCGAACCTCGAACTCACCCGCACTCAAGCCGGAGAAAAAACCGGCAGCTTGTTGGCCACCATCGACATGACGGTTTCGGCGGCTGGTGCGCGCGAACTGGCCGACCGGCTTGGCGCGCCGCTGGGCAACCGGGACGCGATTTGCGCGCGCCATTTGGCGGTGCGGTTTTTTGTCGAACACAGCCACGCGCGCGACGATATTCGCCAACAGCTTAAAAACCTGCCCGATATGATGCGCGCCTTGAGCCGGTTGGTGCTGGCGCGCGGGGGCCCGCGCGATTTGCAGGCGCTCGCGATTGGTCTGCAAGGCGGCGAAGAAGTGCGCGCGCGGCTGGCGCGCTTGGGTGACCCGCATGTCGATCTGCCGCCCGAAATCAGCGACCTCCTCGACCCGCTGACATGTTTTGGTTCTGCGCAAATATCGGCGCGCATGGGCGAATTGGTTGATACTTTGGAGGCCGCGCTGGATGACACCTTGCCGGTTCTGGCGCGCGATGGCGGTTTCGTGCGCGACGGATATCACGACCCGCTTGATCAGGCGCGCGAATTGAGCCGCGAAAGCCGCCGTGTGATTGCCGGTTTGCAGGCGCGCTACAGCGCACAAACCGAGATCAAAGCGCTGAAGATCAAGCATAATGGAGTGCTGGGCTATCATATCGAAGTGCCCGCGCAGCATGGCGACCGCCTGATGGCGCCGCCGCTCAACGCCCAGTTTATTCACCGCCAGACATTGGCAAATTCGGTGCGTTTTTCGTCCGAAGAGCTTTCCACGCTTGCTGGCAAAATCAGCCGGGCGGGGGAAACCGCTCTGGCGCTGGAGGCCGAAATTTTCGAGCAATTACGCGCGCAGGCCGTTGCTCTGGCCGACCAGATCGAAGCGTGCGCGCGTGCCCTCGCAGCGCTCGATGTCACCACGGCGCTGGCAAGCCTCGCCTTGGCGCGCGACTGGGTGCAGCCCGAAATGCGTGACGATTTGGTGTTCGACATTCAAGGCGGTCGCCATCCGGTGGTCGAGGCCGCTTTGCTGGCCGATGGCAGCGGCCGGTTTATTCCCAATGATTGCGCGCTCGATGGTGACGCGCACGCGCATGCCCGCCTGACCTTGTTGACGGGGCCGAATATGGCCGGCAAATCAACCTATTTGCGCCAGAACGCCCTGATCGCCATTCTCGCGCAGATGGGCAGTTTTGTGCCCGCGCGCGCGGCGCGAATTGGTCTTGTCGACCGCGTGTTCAGCCGCGTCGGGGCCGCCGATGATCTGGCGCGGGGGCGCTCGACCTTTATGGTTGAGATGATGGAAACCGCGACCATTTTGAACCAAGCCAGCCCGCGCGCGCTGGTGATTTTGGACGAGATCGGGCGCGGCACGGCGACGTTTGACGGTTTGTCCATTGCCTGGGCGGCGGTCGAATATCTGCACGATATTGCCGGATGCCGAACTTTGTTCGCCACGCATTATCACGAACTGACAGGACTTGGCGGGCGCCTTGACGGGCTGGCCAATGCCTCGATGCTGGTGCGCGAGCGTGACGGCCAGCTGGTGTTTTTGCACGAAGTGGGCGCGGGCGCTGCCGACAGGTCTTATGGCATACATGTTGCGGAACTGGCGGGGCTGCCCGAAGCGGTTATTGCGCGCGCGCGCGCGGTTTTGGCCTTGCTTGAAGAAAACCGCGCTGCGGCAGACCTGGTGCCCGCGCTTGACGAATTGCCGCTTTTTTCTCCCCAACCCATCGCCCCGCCCGAAACCGACAAATTGCGCGACGCCCTCGCCGCGCTTGACCCTGACCGTCTGACCCCGCGCGAGGCGCTGGATTGGCTGTATCGGCTGCGCGCGCTGATGGCGCCCAACACGGATAATCCTGATACGGATAATCCCGATCGTGAAAATAACGTGCTATAATGGGTCATTCATCGAACACTCGGACATATTGGATCGGCGTATGACGGCGAAAAAGAAAATCCGCAAATTATCACGACGCGAAACATTCCTTGCCGACATGCGCGCGGCGGCGGCGGCGCATCGCGGCCATGATGCCCAAATGCGCGCGGCGGTGTTGGATGTTTTGAAGGATATTTTGCACACCGGCCGTAATGAGGCGCGCGAAAAACTGGAAGCCAACCGCCTCAAAGGCGCGCGCTGCGCGGAATTTTTGTCCGATTTGCAAGACGATATCATGCGCGCCCTCAGCGATTTTGTAACGCGCGACATGCTGCGCCTGTCCAACCCCACCGATGCCGAAACCGTCACGGTTCTGGCCGTGGGCGGTTACGGGCGCGGGCGCTTGGCCCCGGGCTCCGACATCGACCTTCTGTTTCTGCTTCCCTATAAGCGCAACGCAACCTCGGAAAGTTTTGTTGAACATATTCTTTATTTTCTTTGGGATCTGGGTCTCAAAGTCGGTCATGCCACGCGCACCGTCAAGGATTGCATGAGCCAAGCGCAGGCCGATTACACCGTGCGGACGACCATGCTTGAAAATCGGTTTCTGTCCGGCGCACCTGCTTTGCACGAGGAGTTTATCGCCGCGTTTCAAAAACAGGTCATGCGCGGCACGGCGCGCCAATTCGTCGAAGCCAAACTCACCGAGCGCGACGAGCGCCATATTCGCGCGGGTCAGTCGCGCTATCTGGTTGAGCCGAATATCAAGGAAAGCAAAGGGGGGTTGCGCGACCTCAACACATTGTTCTGGATTGCGCGCTATTGCTATCAGATTGACGCGCTGGAAGAACTGATCGAACTGAAAATTCTAACCGCCGACGAGTTACGCCTGTTTAGAAAATGCGATGCGTTTTTGTGGGAAGTGCGCTGCCATTTGCATTTTCTGACCGGTCGCGCCGAAGAACGCCTGAGTTTCGATGTGCAAAAAAATCTGGCGGAGCGGTTCAATACAGCAGGTTCGGCGGGCATGAAATCGGTCGAGAAATTCATGCGGCGTTATTTTCTGGTCGCCAAAAATGTTGGCGATCTGACGGCGATTTTTTGCGCCTCGCTGGAAGAGCAGCAGAAAAAACCCCGCGCCCGCGCGCGTCTGCCGGCACTGTTCCAACGCCAAAAGCAGGTGCATGGATTCAAGCTTGGCAGCGGGCGCTTGACCATGGCGCGCGCCGATTGCTTTCGCGCTGATCCGGTCAATCTCATCCGCGTGTTTCACCTCGCCGACCGTTTCCGGCTCGACATTCACCCCGACACGCTGCGCGAAATTACCCGTTCTCTGGCCCTGATCGGGCCGGATTTGCGTGCCGACCGACAGGCAAATGATCTGTTTCTGGAGATTTTGACGTCCAGACGTGCGCCCGAACGCACGCTGCGCCGCATGAACGAGGCCGGTGTGCTGGGCCGCTTTGTGCCTGATTTCGGGCGTATTGTGGCGATGATGCAGTTCAATATGTACCACCATTACACAGCGGATGAACATTTGCTGCGCGCCATCGGTCTTTTGTCCGAGGTCGAGCAGGGCAAGGTAAGCGACGAACACCCCATTGCTTGTGACCTGCTCAATGCGGGCGAGATCAACCGCCGCGTTATTTATCTCGCCGTATTGCTGCACGATATTGCCAAGGGCAGACCCGAAGACCATTCGATTGCGGGCGCACGTATCGCGCGTCGGCTTGGCCCCAGACTTGGGTTCACCGAAGCCGAAACGCGGCTGACCGAATGGCTGGTGCGCGAACATCTCGTCATGAGCGATGTGGCGCAAAGACGAGATTTATCCGATCCGCGCACCATTCAAGATTTTGCCAACACCGTGCAAACCAATGAACGCCTAAAGCATTTGCTGGTTCTCACCGAGGTCGATATCAAAGCTGTCGGCCCCGGCGTTTGGAATGGTTGGAAGGCAAAACTCATCAGCGAGTTATATTTTGAAACCCAGGCTTTGCTGGTCGGTTCGGGCGACATCGTCAATCGCGCCGAGCGTGTCGCCGCGGCGCAATCGGCTTTCAGTCTCGCACTGCCGGAAGACTGGACGCCGCGCCGATTGTCAGCCTATATGCGGCTGCATTCGCAGGCCTATTGGCTCAATTTTCCCACCGATGTGCAGGTGCATCACGCCGCGCTGATCGAAAAATCAAAAACCCAGCCGCTTATTATACACGCGCGCCCGGATCCGGCGCGTGCCTGTACGGAAATAACCGTGATTTGCGATGATGATGCTGGTCTGTTTGCGCGCTTGAGCGGGGCGTGCGCGCGCGCGGGCATGGATATTTTAGACGCGCGCATTTCGACGACAACGAGCGGTTTGGCGGTTGATGTGCTGCACGTTCAAGAGGCCGGCCATGCCGCCGCGCCCGATGCGGCGCGCACGCAGCGTTTGTGCAAAATCATGCGCGCCGCTTTGGAAGGCAGCGTCAATCTCGCGCACCCGTCGCGCGCCGAGATTAGCGAAAAGACACGGCGTACGCTGAAAACCTTTGACCTCGAAACGCAGATCAATTTCGACAATCAAGCTTCCGAGCAAGCCAGCGTGATCGAGATCAGCGCGCTCGACCGGCCCGGCCTGCTGTTCGATTTGGCGCGCGCGCTTTACCAGTGCAATGTGAGCATTACGGCGGCGCGCGTGGCGACATTTGGTGAGCGGGCGTCGGATGTTTTTTATGTGCAGGATTTACTGGGCGAAAAATTGCAGTCGAGCGCGCGCATCTCGCGCATCCGCCACGCCTTGACCAACGCCATTCACGCGCCGATGGATGCGCGCGCTGACGCCTCGAAAGTTGCCTGAGACAGATGGCCGATGCGCTTCCTTCCGTCCGCGTTGTAAAAGCCGCTTCCATTGTCGGCACGGCGACCATGGTCAGTCGCATCACGGGCTTTGTGCGCGATATTTTCATCGCCGCGCTATTGGGTGCGGGGCCGCTTGCGGAAATTTTCGTTATCGCGTTTCGTCTGCCGAACCTGTTTCGCCGTTTGTTTGCCGAAGGCGCGTTTAATGCAGCGTTTGTGCCGCTTTTTTCAGAGCGCCTCGAAGCGGAAGGGTTGCCCGCGGCGCTGGAATTTGCCGGTCGGATATTGTCGGTTTTACTGGCTTTTTTGACCGCTTTTACGGTTTTGAGCATGGTGTTCATGCCCGGGCTGGTGCTGGCGATCGCGCAAGGCTTCAGCGCCGATGCTGCCAAGTTTGACCAAGCGGTTTATTACGCGCGTATCGCGTTTCCCTATCTTTTCTTCATTTCGCTATTGTCCTTATTTGCAGGGGTACTGAACGCCACGGGCCGATTTTTGGCGGCGGCCTTCGCGCCTGTTTTGCTCAATATTGTTTTGATCGGGGCTGCGCTTGCTGCGCTCATGACCGCAGGCGCACCGCTGGATTATCTGATCTGGGGGGTGAGCCTCGCCGGGGTCGCACAATTTGTACTGGTGGTGTTTGCGGCGCGCCGCGCCGGGCTGAAAGTAGCCTTGCGCGAGCCGCGGCGCGACCCCTATACGGGCCGGTTTTTCACGCTGCTTGTGCCCGGCATATTGGCCGCCGGCATCGGCCAGATCAATTTGCTCATCGGCACATCGATTGCCACCGCGCAAGCCGGTGCCGCCGCGTGGCTGTATTATGCCGACCGGCTCTACCAATTACCCATGGGGGTAATTGGCGTGGCGCTGGCGGTGGCACTTCTGCCCGACCTTACACGCCGCATCGCGCGCGCTGACCTGGCTGGCGCACACGCCAGTCAAGACCTCGCCGTGACGCTCGCCATGCTGTTGACGCTGCCTGCGGCTTTCGGCCTTTATGTGCTGGCCGACCCGATCGTGAATGTGCTTTTTGAGCGCGGCGCTTTTACCCCCGAAGACACGGCGGCGACGGCGGCGGGCTTGCGCTATTTTTGCTTTGGCCTGCCCGCCTTTGTGCTGGTGCGTGCTTTGCAGCCATCGTTTTTTGCCCGCCAAGATACACGCAGTCCGCTGATTGACGGCGCGGTTGGGGTGGCCGCGAATATTACGCTGTCGCTGGCTTTATTCGGGCAAATGGGGCATGTGGCGATTGCGCTGGCAACCTCCGTGGCGGGCTGGTTGACGCTGCTTTTGACGCTGGTGCGGCTGACGCGGCGCGGGCATTGGCGTCCTGGCGGCAAAATCGCGCGCGCGCTGGGCGTGCAAATTGCTGCGTGTTTGGTTATGGCTGGCGTGCTGGGTTTCGCTGCCCAAAACTGGGTGCCGCTGGCGGATTTTGCCGACCATGCATTCGCCGTGCGCGTGGGTCTCGTGGCGGGGCTTGTCGGGCTGGGGAGTGTGGTTTTCGCCGCAGTCTGCTTTGCCGGCGGTGGTTTGCGCGATTTGCGGGGCTTGCGCGACCCGGCCCGCTTGCATAAGCAGCCATAATTGGCAATAACACGACACGTTAAGGGAGGCTGCCATGTCATCACACGTCGCACGGGTGTTTTCCGGCGTTCAGCCGACGGGGAACCTGCATCTGGGCAATTATCTGGGGGCGATCAAGAATTTCGTGGCCTTGCAGGATACGCATCCGTGTCTTTATTGCGTGGTTGACCTGCACGCCATTACGGTTTTTCAAGACCCCGCCGAATTGCGCCACAACACGCGCGAAGTGGCCGCCGCTTTCATTGCGGCAGGTGTCGACCCGAAACAGCATATTATTTTCAATCAGGCGCAGGTGCCCGAACATGCAGAACTGGCGTGGGTGCTGAATTGCGTAGCGCGTATGGGGTGGTTGAACCGCATGACGCAATTCAAGGAAAAAGCGGGCAAAGACCGCGAAAAAGCCTCGGTCGGGCTGTATGTTTATCCAAATCTTATGGCGGCGGATATTTTGCTGTATCGCGCA
This sequence comes from uncultured Rhodobiaceae bacterium, assembly GCA_913051715.1. Lineage (GTDB taxonomy): Bacteria > Pseudomonadota > Alphaproteobacteria > RS24 > RS24 > UBA7378. Next base: position 3,387 of record CAJXCG010000015.1, on the reverse strand, counting down.
ACGCATGTGCCAGTGGGTGAAGACCAAAAACAGCATATCGAATTGGCGCGTGATATAGCACAGAAATTCAATAATGATTTTGACAAGCCCGATTTTTTCCCGCAGCCCGAGCCGCTCATTCAAGGCCCGGCGACGCGGGTGATGTCCTTGCGCGACGGCACCAAGAAAATGTCCAAATCCGACCCGTCGGATCTGGCGCGCATTACCATGCTTGATACGCCGGACGAGATTGCGCGCAAAATTCGCAAAGCCAAAACCGACCCCGACGCCTTGCCCGATACGGTGTCGGCGCTCGACGCGCGCCCGGAGGCGGCAAATCTTCTGGGCATTTATGCGGCCTTGGCTGACAGGCCCCTGGCCGGGGTTGTTGATGAATTTGCGGGCGCGCAATTTTCAAAACTCAAAGAAGAACTGGCCGAACTTGCCACCGCAACAATCGGGCCCATCGGTGCCGAAATGCAGCGCTTGATGGACGACCCGACCGGGGTGGACGCGGCATTGGCCGATGGCGCGGCACGCGCGCGCGCGATAGCCGACGGGGTCATGCAGGACGTGCGCGCCGCTGTCGGGTTTTTGCAAACCCCCGCGCCTTGAGGGGCGGCGATTAAATCAGGCTTGTTTGCGCGGCCTGAAACATGCGACCATCGCAGCATGGATATCAGTCAGCATTTGCAACGCAAATTTCTTGTGGTGGTTGACGGCACGCCGGAGGCGCATGCGGCCTTGCGCTTTGCCGCGCGCCGCGCGCATGGCACGGGCGGCAAGGTGGCGCTTTTGCTGGTGCTGGAGCCGGGCGGGTTCGAGCATTGGTTGGGGGTTGAAAGCCTGATGCGCGAAGACGCCCGCATTGAGGCTGAACGCGTGCTGGCCGAATGCAGCGCAATGGTCGAAATGCTGGGTGGAGAAAAGCCCAAAACGCATATTCGCGAAGGCAAGCTGAGCGAGGAGATTAACCGGCTGACGGATGAAGACCGCACCATTTCCACCCTGGTGCTGGCCGCGGGCGTCAGTGCCAATGGGCCGGGGCCGTTAGTGTCGGCCTTGGGCACGGGCAAATCGGGCTTTCACGTACCGGTGACGGTGGTGCCCGGCGATTTGTCGGATGACGAAATAGACGCCCTGACATAAACAGCGTCTTAAAATTTATGAAAAAGCGCGCAGAACGCGCTATATCAAATTCTAGAAGCAACGCAAAAAAGCGGAGGCAGATATGTTTATCCAAACCGAAGCGACGCCAAATCCGTCGACCCTGAAATTCATGCCGGGCCAGGCCGTAATGGGCACTGAGTCGCCCGCCGATTTTCCAAATGCCGAGGCTGCCAAAGCCTCGCCGCTGGCAAGCGCCCTGTTCGCGCTAGAGCATGTGACGGGCGTCTTTTTCGGCGCGGATTTCATCACCGTCACCAAAGACGACGCCGAATGGCAGCATATAAAGCCTGCGATTTTGACGACGATTATGGATCATTTTGTCGCCGGATTGCCGGTGATGCACGCTGCCACAACCCAAGGCAGTGTGCACGCCGCCGATACGCAAGATGACGAAACCGGCCCGGACGCAGAAATCATCGGCGCGATCAAGCAGTTGCTCGACACGCGCGTGCGTCCCGCGGTCGCCCAAGATGGTGGCGATATTGTTTTTCATGGCTATCGCGATGGCGTGGTGTCGCTGCACATGCGCGGGGCGTGTGCGGGGTGTCCCAGCGCCACGGCGACGCTCAAACACGGCATTGAAAACCTGCTTAGACATTACATCCCCTCGGTTACCGAGGTGCGGGCTGTAATGTAGTCCAAACACCGTCAAACGGAGGCCCCATGTCACAACCAGCCGATCATGAACCCCTCGACGCGCCCGCGCTCGAACGGCTTTTTCTCGCAGGCCGCACGCATAATGCGTGGCTCGACAAACCCGTTGCGCCGGCACTGCTGAAGCAGCTTTTTGATTTGATGAAAATGGGCCCGACCAGTGCGAATTGTTCTCCGGCGCGGCTGGTTTTTGTCACCTCCGCGCAAGGCAAAGAGAAACTTTTGCCCCATCTCATGGAAGACAATCGCAAGAAAACCGAAAGCGCGCCGGTTTGCGCCATTCTCGCTTATGACAAGCGGTTTTATGAGCTTTTGCCGCAGCTTTTTCCGCATAATCCGGATGCGGTGAACTGGTTTTCCGGCAGCGCCGAGTTCGCCGAACAAACAGCGTTTCGCAATTCTTCTCTGCAGGGCGGTTATTTGATGCTCGCCGCGCGCGCATTGGGCCTCGATGTCGGGGCCATGTCGGGATTTGATCCAAATGGCGTCGATGCTGCGTTTTTCCCCGAGGGGCGGTTCAAAACCAATTTCCTGTGTAATTTGGGCTATGGCGACCCGTCCGGCCTGTTTGAACGCTCGCCGCGTCTGGCGTTTGACGATGCGTGCGAGATTGTCTGACGGCGACGCGCATGATGCCCGAAACCGTACTGGCCTGTGACACCACCCAAGGCGCATGTTCCGCCGCGCTTTGGCACAGGGGTGAGGTGGTTGCCGCGCGCTTGGACGAGATGCAGCGCGGCCATGCCGAAGCGCTGCTGCCATGCCTAGCCGAAATAAAACGCGGCGCGCCTGATATTTGGGCACGCATTGACGCGCTGGCTGTAACCGTCGGCCCGGGCACGTTTACCGGTGTGCGCGTCGGTGTGTCGGCCATGCGCGGCCTGTCGCTTGCCATGGGGGTGCCGGTGGCGGGGTTTTGCACCTTGCAAATAATGGCACTGGGCGGGGTCTCGCCGCGCCGTCGTCTGGTGGCTGTCGATGCGCGCCGTGACACATATTACACGCAAATTTGCACAAAAGAGGGAACCCCATGCGAGGCGCCGACCGCGCGCTCTCTGGCGGATTGCTTGGCGATTGGCGCGGATGACGGCGCGCAAATGGCGGTGATTGGCACCGGCGCCACGGCGATTTGCACGCCCGAAAACACTCGGTTTTCAGTCGATGCAGCCCCGCCCTGGCCGCAAGCAAGCGTGCTGGCGACGCATGCTGCCAGCCTGAGCATGCATGAACTGGCCGCCCTGCCCGCAACCCCGTTATATTTGCGCCCGCCCGATGCGACCCTGCCCGACCCGCAAAAAAGTCTGACCTTTGCAGACGCGCAAGGTCGCGGCGCGCCATGATTGCGCCATTGCAAGATGCGCGCGCGCTTGCCGCATTGCATGCGACGTGTTTTGACCGGCCCTGGTCGGCGCACTCTTTCGCCGAATTGCTGCAAGGGGCAGGTGTGCATGCGCTGGGATCGGCAGAGGGGTTTATTATGATACGCTGTGTTGCGGGGGAGGCGGAAATACTGACCCTCGCCGTGGCCCCGGCGCGCCGCCGCGAGGGCTTGGCGCGTGCATTGGTGCGCGCGGGCATGCATCT